>CAJAXK010000373.1 GCA_903946925.1 uncultured Bacteroidales bacterium
ACCAACGCCGAAGCATATTTGAATAGGGCGGTTGCCTATAGTTCGCTACAAAAATGGGAATTGGCTATAAAAGATTACACCGTTTACTTAAAGGCGCATCCCGAAAACCCAAATGCTTTCGAATGGCGAGGTGTCGCGTTCAGGAGTGTTGGGTCGTACCAACCTGCAATAAACGATTTTACTACGGGGATAGGAATAGATCCCAAAAAAGCTTCCCTTTATACAAACAGGGCAATTGCCTACAAGCTTGTTGGCATGAATAAAAATGCAACTGATGATGTGATCAAAGCAAGGGAATTGGGTGTGGCTGTTACCGAGCAATCCTTATTCTCGGCTATAAAATAAACTTCTTTTCAGGGGTTAGGGTTTGGGGAATAGGGGTTCAGCATTTGTGATATGTTTTTTAAAGCCCCAAAAGTCACTTTTTGTTTTGGGTTACCCTAACAGTCTAACAGCCTAACAGCCTACAGCCTAAAGTGTACAACCAGTTTCATTTTCTACAATAATTATTTACCAATTTCTTAATAAATTTTTAACAAGATTTATTGTTAAAGTAATTCGGGCTTGTCAATATCAGCATATTTTTTACCTTTGCCACAACATAAACCTGATTAATGCTAATTGATTTGTTTACAACACTCTGCATATATTAAAATGAAAAAAGACAAAGTAATTTTCGACCTCATTAATGAGGAAAAAAACAGGCAGATGCATGGCATCGAACTTATCGCTTCCGAGAATTTTGTAAGTGAGCAGGTTTTAAAAGCAATGGGGTCGGTATTGACCAATAAGTATGCCGAAGGTTATCCTGGCCGCCGGTATTATGGCGGCTGCCAAATTGTTGATCAAACAGAACAAATTGCCATTGATCGGGCAAAAGCACTTTTCGGTGCAGAGTGGGCAAATGTTCAGCCACATTCAGGTGCTCAGGCCAATATGGCTGTGCTTATGACCATACTGAAACCCGGCGATACTTTTATGGGCCTCAACCTTTCGCACGGCGGGCACCTTTCGCATGGCTCACCTGTAAATTCATCGGGTATCCTTTACAAACCAGTAGCTTATGGGGTTGAAGAAGCAACAGGCACAATTGATTACGATAAAATGGAAGCCGTTGCCCTTGCCGAAAAGCCAAAATTGATGATTGCGGGTGCTTCCGCTTACAGCCGTGATTGGGATTACAAACGTATGCGACAGATTGCCGATAAAATAGGGGCTTTGTTAATGGCCGATATTGCTCACCCTGCCGGGCTAATTGCACGTGGATTGCTGAACGACCCTGTTCCATATTGCCATATCATTACAACCACAACTCATAAAACTCTTCGCGGGCCACGCGGCGGGCTTATTTTGATGGGCAAGGATTTTGAAAACCCTTGGGGATTGAAAACCCCAAAAGGCGAAACAAAAATGATGTCGGCCATGCTGGATAGTGCTGTTTTTCCAGGTATTCAGGGTGGACCGTTGGAGCATGTTATTGCAAGTAAGGCTGTTGCTTTTGGCGAAGCCCTTTCCGACGAGTTTATGGATTATGCATTGCAGGTTAAAAAAAATGCCCAGATAATGTCCAAAGCTTTTGTTGACAAAGGCTTTAAGGTTATTTCGGGTGGGACTGACAACCATTTGATGCTTATTGATTTGCGCACAAAATATCCAGATATTTCGGGCAAGGTTGTTGAAAACCTGTTGGTAAAAGCTGATATTACCATAAACAAAAACATGGTGCCTTTTGATAGCCGCACACCTTTTACCACATCAGGGATACGGGTTGGGACACCTGCAATCACCACACGGGGATTGAAAGAACAGCATATACCCATTATTGTTGACCTGATTGATGAAGTAATTGCCAACCACGAAAATGAAGAAGTAATAACAAAAGTCCGTTCGCAAGTAAACGAAATGATGAGCGAATTTCCTTTGTTTGCATACTAATTCTGCGAAAGCCATTTTGCAAAAGCGGTATGCCTTGATTTTGGGTTGCCGCTTTTTTTATCTGGTTTTTTTAGGTTTGGTTGGATTGCGGATTGCGGATTGCGGATTGCGGATTGCGGATTGCGGATTGCGGATTGCGGATTGCGGATAACCATTAACGATTTAATGCCGTTAAGTAAACAGAAAAGGCTTAAACCCTAACCTCAGAGCAATGCAGTGAGACTTCGGCGTGAGCTCAGTCGAACGCTTGCCGAACTGAGCTGCATAGTTTTACTCAGAGCTGCGCAAAGTAGCCCGCCAATAAAAGGCTCTGCGGTACTTTGCGACTTCTCAGCGTTCTTTGCGTAAAAAACCTCTAAGATCCGATCTCGTTAACCAAGCGGAATTGATTTACGGTTAACGATTAACGTGGCATAATTTTAAAAAGTAATAGTAACCATTAACACTTCGACAGGCTCAGTGTCCGCCCATCAACCCATCAACCCCTCAACCCCTCAACCCCTCAACCCCTCAACCTCTCAACCTCTCAACCTCTCAACCCATCAACCCTTAACGAATAACTAATCCCCCAAATACCCCCACATTATGAAGACTGTATATATTGTACGACATGGTAAAGCTGCTCCGGCCAATGCCAATGTTGCTGATGCTGAACGAATGTTGACCGATACCGGTGTTGCCCGTACCTGCAAAATTGCTGAGTATATGAACGAGAGCAAACCTGTAATTGACCAAATAATTTCCAGTCCGGCTGAAAGGGCTTACGACACTGCCCTTATTATTGCAGATAAACTTGGCATACCCGTTAATAAAGTTGTACCAAGCGAAAAACTTTTCACTGGCGATGATTCCGATGCCATCGAAATACTCGAAGGTCTCGACGATTCCATAAACAGTGTTATGATAGTTGGGCATAACCCTTTTATCACAATGGTTGCAAACCATTTCGCAAGTCCAAAACTGGATTCGTTACCAACCACAGGCGTTGTATCGGCCCATTTGGAAACCGAAAAATGGATTGACCTCAAAAAAGCGAAGGTTATTCAAAACTTTACCGTTTGGCCTGGGATGTTATAAACATTCTGAAAGCTTGAGTCCGCTCCGAAAACCCGAATAAAAAAACCACGGAGGCACAGAGGACACAGAGGTACACAGAGTATTGTTAATCAGCACTATAAACTTTGTGAACTTAGCGAAGCGATATCACGAACTCTTTTAAAAACAAGAAATTGTGAGTA
>CAJAXK010000374.1 GCA_903946925.1 uncultured Bacteroidales bacterium
AACTGTTTGGCCAAATTATTGGCAATCAGGAAAACAGGAATTGGGCAATTTTAGAAACTGGCCATAATGTACCTATCCATGTTTTTATAGTCAATGACGAATCGGTAAAGAACGCGGTGAACAAATTTTTACCCGGAGCCCAGGTTTTGGACAACAATATAAGCTTTGGCTCAAAAGAGCAAGTGGTTGAAGCCATTCAAAAGGATGTTTTTGCAATAGGTTTTTGCAAAATCTCCGACATCCTTGCTCCCGAAAATATGAGTATGGTCGAAAACATCAGCCTGTTACCAATTGATAAAAACGGGAATGGTGCGATTGATTATATGGAGGATATTTATGGCAATGCCAACGATTTCATGCGTGGGGTTTGGATTGGGAAATACCCAAAGTCCTTGTACAGCAATATTTATGCTGTGAGCAACACGCAGCCTGCCAACGATGCAGAATTGGCTTTTTTAACCTGGGTGCTTACCGATGGACAGCAATTAATGGCCACTTATGGTTATAGCGACCTGGCAAGCAACGAGTCACAATCGCAAATCAATAAACTTACAGCAACAAGTTTAATGGTTGCGCCGGTACAGGATGCATCGCAAGGTGGCTTGTGGTTGGTGATAGTGGTCGGGTTAATTGCCCTGACTTTGATTATAACAGCCGTTGTGAGGAGTTACCGTAATCAGGATAGTGTAGTGCCTGACTTTAGCAATGCAGCATCAAGTTTTGCCCAAGATTCGGTTAATACTCCCAATGGGCTGTATTATGATAAATCACATACCTGGGCATTTATGGAAAAGAACGGGAATGTAACGGTGGGCCTCGACGATTTTATGCAACATATAACAGGCGCTATTACACGGGTTGAACTGAAGAAAACAGGGGACAAAATCAAAAAAGGTGATTTGCTTTTCTCTATCATACAATCGGGGAAACACCTCAACCTGTATGCACCTGTGAGCGGGATTATTAAAACGCAAAACGAAGCCCTGTTAACGGATTCATCCCTTTTAAATACTTCCCCTTACATAAATGGTTGGGTATATACAATTGAGCCAACAAATTGGATCAGGGAAATACAATTTATGGATATGGCCGAAAAGTATAAAATCTGGATCAACACCGAATTTTCGAGGGTAAAGGATTTCCTTGCTTCGGCATTAAAGCCCGAAAGCCTTGAATACTCGCATGTTGTGCTCCAGGATGGAGGTTTGTTGAAAGAAGGGATACTTGCTGATTTTGGCCCGGAAGTGTGGGAAGATTTTCAATCCAATTTTCTCGACAGCTACAAATAGGGAAAAGCAATAGGATTCTGCAATCTTTTTGGGAAGGTTTTAGGGGTTGGGTTTTAGGGGTTAGGGAGCACACAATCCGCAATCCGCAATCCGCAATCAAAAATCCACAATCCACAATCCGCAATCCGCAATCCGCAATCCGATATCTGCAATCCGCAATCCGCAATCCGCAATCCGCAATCCGCAATCCGCAATCACAAATAATATTACTCTAAAAACAAAGGCCATGCAATTACACCGGCGCGATTTCTTTAAAGTTATGGGTGCAACAGGAATTACCCTTGCTCTTGGAAAAGAGTTGAAAGCAGCTCCTGATGCGATATCAAAAAACGAGTTTCATGGCATATTGTACGATTCTTCACGTTGTACTGGTTGCCGGGGCTGTGAGTACGATTGTTCCGAAGCCAATAATTTGCCGGAACCAATTCCAAGCAAGGAAATAAAAGGTCCGAGAAAAACTGATGAAACCAGGCGGACAGTTGTAAACGAATACAACACATCGAAGGGGAAAGTGTATTCAAAGTTCCAATGTATGCACTGCAACCAACCTGCCTGTGGTTCGGCTTGCTTGACCCAGGCAATGACCAAAACGGAAGAAGGCCCTGTTATCTGGAGAGCCGATAAATGCATGGGATGCCGGTATTGTATGGTTTCGTGCCCTTTCGATATTCCAAAGTTCGAGTATCACAGTGCCAACCCAAAAATTGAAAAATGTACCATGTGTTTCGATACAAGGGTACAGAAAGGGGAACTTCCGGCCTGTGTTGAAAACTGCCCGAATGAAGCACTTACTTTTGGGACACGCAGGGAATTGATACACGAAGCAAGGCGCAGGATTTACGAAAAACCCGATGTTTATGTTGACCAGATTTACGGCGAGCATGAAGCTGGCGGTACTTGTTGGTTGTATATTTCTCCAGTTCCGTTTAAAGAAATCGGGTTGAATACTTCCATACAAAAAGCTTCCTATCCCGAATTGACCAAGGGGTTCCTGTACAGTGTGCCATCCGTTTTTGTACTTGTCCCGGCCCTGCTTTTAGGTATTCAGCAAGCAACTTCCAAAGATAAACCTGCAAACACAAGCAACCATGAATAGTTCAAGGATAATTTCAGCCGATAATGATGGCAAACATATTTGGAGGTTCATTTTTTCGGAATTAAAGCCAAAAGGCAAATGGCTTACCCCTTTCAATATCATTTCAATCCCGATAATACTGCTTGGCATTGTTTTAATCGTGATCCGTTTCTGGAAAGGGATTGGGGCTGTAACCAACCTTTCGCAGGAAATTCCATGGGGTTTATGGATTGGTTTTGATGTGGTTACAGGCGTAGCTTTTGCCGGTGGGGCTTATGTTATCACTTTCATGGTGTATATCCTGAACATGAAAAAATATCATTCCATAGTTCGGGTTACGGTTTTAAACGGGTTTCTTGCTTACCTGTTTTACGCCGGTGCTTTATTGCTAGATCTTGGTCGCCCGTGGAACGTGATAAACCCAATTATTGGGAATAATTTCGGAGTGAGCTCGGTGCTTTTCCTCGTTGCCTGGCATTTCCTTTTATACATGATTGCACAGTTAATCGAGTTTTCACCAGCTATTGCTGAATGGCTCGGGGCAAAGCGTGCGCACAAAATCCTTTCGGGAATGACCTTGGCTGCCGTAATTTTCGGGATTACTTTGTCAATGCTCCACCAATCGGGATTAGGGGCTTTATACCTGATGGCTAAGGAAAAAATACATCCGCTCTGGTATTCGGAATTTATCCCGATTATGTTTTTTGTTTCAAGCATTTTTGCCGGGCTTTCGATGGTGATTTTCGAGGGATCCATCAGCCATAAGGTTTTTTCTGATCAAATCAGCGACAAAGACCACAAAGCCCAGCGCGGGATTGTGCATGGGCTGGCCAAAATTTGTACCGGAACCATGTTCGTTTATTTTTTCCTGCAATTGTTGGTTTTTATCCACCAAAAACACTGGGGCCTCATCAATACCCCAATGGGTTATTGGTATCTGCTCGAAATGATTGGTTTTGTGTTCCTGCCAATGGTTCTGTTCTTTTACAGCTACAGGTCGAACAATTTGTTTTTGATACGACTTGCGGCCATCCTTACCATGCTTGGCGTTGTGCTGAACAGGCTGAATGTTACCATTATTGGTTTCAGGTGGGATATGGCCATCCGTTATGTGCCTTCGTGGATGGAAATAGTGGTAACATTAACCGTGTTGTTTACCGAAATCTGGATTTTCAGATGGGTCATCAACCGTTTGCCTGTTTTGCGGGAGTCAACAAGTTTTGCTAAAGTTAAAGAATAAAATGCAATGTCGTTTAGTTAACATTTCTCAAAAAAAGGCAATAGAATCTACGAATATTGTACCCTCCCCAGCCCTCCCTAGAAAATAGGGAGGGAGTATTTCGCAACAAAACTTCATATTTTGAGAAAGGTAAAGCCTTATTAATAAGTCCTCCCCCTTTCTAAGGGGGAGACAGAGGGGGTACGAATGGAATAAAAGAGCACATTAATTGGAACAAAAAAATGAATCCTTTAATTAGCGACATTGGAATAAAATGAATCATTCAGTAAAATCTCACCTTTTGGGATTGGTAGGGATAAATCTAATATGGAAGGATTTTGAAGATTTATGATAACCTAAACTTATCCTTTAACAACCAATCCTTTGTCATCAGATTATTGATTGAACAAACTTAATACAGACTAAATAATTTTAAAACACATTTAAACCAAATAACAATGGACGATTTTAGCTACATCAACATTTTCGACACAAAAGGCATTGAATACCTGGCCATTATAGCCTTTCTGCTTATGCTCATCCCTTTTTGGCTGGTTTTAAACAAGCGCGTTGAAATAAAAGAGCAGTTCCAAAAAGTAATGAATGTTTTTTCATCAGGTACGCCAAATATCCCACAAGGGATTTTTTACAGCAAGAACCATACATGGGCTTTCCTCGAAAAATCAGGAGTTGCTACTGTTGGCCTCGACGATCTGATCCTCCATATTACTGGAGATATCAGCGTGCGTAGCCTTAAATCGCCGGGCGAAAATATCCGTAAAGGGGAATTGTTGGCCGAAATCAATCAGGAAGGAAAAACGCTTTCTGTTATTTCCCCTATTTCGGGGGAATTCTTGGGCGCAAAACCTGTAATAGGTGCAAATTACGGAATCGCAGATGTACCTTCCCTCGAAAATTCATGGGTTTGTACTATAAAACCCTCCCATTGGGTCGAAGAAATCCCATCATGCTACCTGGCCGGTGATGCTACCGAGTGGCTAAAAAATGAGTTTAGCCGGTATAAGGATTTTTTATCGGTACATGCAGTAAAATATTCGCCCGAACTTTCGACTGTAGTTTTGCAGGATGGAGGCGAATTGTCGGAGAATTCTCTTGGTAATTTCCCTAATGCAATGTGGCAGGATTTTGAGAAAGAATTCTTAAACGCTTAAATCGTGGTTGGGTTGCCTGAAAACTTCAAGAAGGAGTACATGCTGAAAAGTTTTTTTTTTGCCACAAAGTGATACACTGAGCCTGTCGAAGTGGCACAAAAGCTCTAAGGTTGAATCCACGCCGAAAAGACTTTTTTTCGCCACAAAGGCACAAAGTCTCAAAGAATCACGAAGTTTATAATGTTAAATAACAATGCTTTGTGAACCTTTGTATCATAGTGTCTTAGTGGCGTTTCTTAATTCTTAGGTTATCGGAGTTGTCTCAAGGTTCACGAAGTTGGTATTAGGTTGGCAATTTCCATTGTTAATTCAACAAAAGAAAGAGGGTTACACAAACCAACTTGTGGAAAATTCCATTTTTTTCGAAAATAATTGCAATAACTGGTGAATAATTCATCAGTTATTGTTATATTGCGCTATTATATATATGAAATGATATGTATAAGGATACAGGCGGCAACATCGAATGTTAAAAACATGGTTTTATGGGAATTTTTCGAAAATCGGAGGATAGAAAAAGTTTAGGCAACTTGTTTTTGGTCAAATACCTAAAATTCGGAAGATCTATTTACGGTCGGGTCGTTTTGATTATAGCTATTTTATCTGTATTTCTTTTTGTGTCGTTTGGCTTTATTTTCCGCTCAGTTTACGAAAAATACCTCAACACGGTTATACTGCAAAGCGGTAACAACGTTGGCTCGCTTGTGGAAGGGGCGTTATATCATTCGATGCTTGAAAACGATGAAAGCGCACTCCGCAATACATTGGATGTAATACACACCTTGCCAGGCATTGAAGATGTGAATATGTACGATAATAAGGATAGCCTTATTTATACATCGTTTCCGGGCGACACGCTTGGCAGCATCAACCCCAATTGCAAGTCGTGCCACAAAAATATCGCACAAATGTTTCCCCGGAAGGAAAAATCGTACAAGATTATCACCACCGAAAGCAAGTGTAGGGTAAATACAGCCAACAACAACCAAAGGTTTTTACTAATCAGGTCGCCAATTCTAAATGCAAAATCCTGCTACCAGAGTTCCTGCCATGCGCACAAATCAACCGATGATGTTTTGGGTTCACTAATTATTCAGGTCCCATTAAAGGAATTTGATTCCGCAGTCGAAAAATCCTCATTCGAATTTTACATTTTGGCAATTGCAGCCACATTGCTACTTGCCTCATTTTTAATGCTTTTTACCCGCCGCGAAATCAAAAAACCATTGCATAAACTCATTCAAGCTAGCATAGCCGTTGCAAGTGGCGATAAAAACATGAGGTTGGAGGTAAAATCGAACCAATTGGATGATATGCGCATGGTTTCGAGTGCGTTTAACGAAATGCTTGATAACTTACAGGCTGCCACAACCGAATTGGAAAACTGGTCGCAACAGCTTGAATATAAAATCCAAAAAAAATCGGAGGAACTTGGTACCGCACAAAGCGAACTTATGCATATTGAACGGCTCGCTTCATTGGGCAAATTATCATCATCGGTTGCTCACGAAATCAACAACCCACTTTCGGGCATATTGGTTTATACAAAGCTGGTCTATAAACTATTGAGCAACCCTGACCTTACAAACGAAAAAAAGGAAGTAATGCTCAAACATTTGAAAATGATAGAATCGGAAACCAAGCGGTGTGGCGACATCGTAAAAGGCTTACTCGATTTTACCAAGAAAGATCAGGAAGGTTTTGAACCAGTACACCTCCACGAAATTTTGCTCGAAACAAATGATTTAATGGCCCATCAGATTAAAATTGCGAGCATAAACCTGCTGACCGATTTTTCGGCAAAATCGGATTTGGTATATTGCAGCCCTAACCAGATAAAACAGGCTTGTGTTGCTATGCTTGTAAATGCAAGGGAAGCCGTTACCGAAAACGGGGAAATACTTGTTAAAACATCAAATCCTGACCGTGATACAATAAAATTTGAAATCTGCGATAATGGGATCGGAATACCAACTGAAGCCTTACCGCATATCTTCGAACCTTTTTTTTCGACTAAACAGGAGGCACGAGGAATTGGTCTGGGGCTTCCGATAGTGCATGGGATTATACTGAGCCATAACGGGAAGATACAGGTAAAATCGGAGCCAGGAAGAGGAACTACCTTTTCGGTATTTTTACCTTTAATCAAAAAATAGTAAGTAGTTACCGTGTTAAATTTTACTGTTTTGAGGGTTTTGGAAGTACCTTGAATGCCTAAAGTGCCTTGAATGCCTAAAGCGCCTTGAATGCCTAAAGTGCCTTGATTGCCTAAAGTTGATGCCTATAACGCTTTTAACCTTAAAATTCGGTAAAATGGCATTAACGTTATTTTCCAAAACTTAAAAACTCTTAATACTATTTGAGTTTAGACCCTTGTTTATAAAGCAAATAAAATTAGCAAGAAACTTTAGGCATTTTAGGCACTCATAACTTTAGGCACTTAATTGAAAAATAATAATGCTATCGCCATGGAAAAAAAAATATCAATACTGATTGTTGACGATGAAGATTCAGTTCGCGATTCGTTGAACCTTTGGTTTACAGAGGATGGCTACCGAGTGGAATGCGCCGAAAACGCGAAAAAAGCCCTGTCAATCCTCGAATCCGGTTCCTTCGATATAATCCTCACCGATTTAAAAATGCCCGGGATGGACGGCTTGGAATTGTTGCGTCGCATCAGGGCACTAAATAAAGAATCAATAATTATTGTGATGACAGCATTTGCATCGGTTGATACCGCCGTAAAAGCGCTAAAGGATGGGGCTTTCGATTATGTTACAAAACCCTTCGACCCCGACGACCTTTCGCATTTGATACGCAACGCAACAAAACAAATTTCGCTGACCCACGAAAATGAAACCCTGAAGAAAAGAGTTGATTCACTGGAAAATGTTGAGGATTTGATTGGAAAAAGCGAAGCTATAAAACGGGTGTTAAAGGAAATAGAAAGCGTGGCACCGACCAATTCATCGGTTATAATTACTGGCGAAAGCGGCACTGGAAAGGAATTGGTTGCCAGGGCAATACATGCCAATTCGTTGCGGAAATTCTACCCGATGGTAAGTGTGCATTGTGGAGCCTTGACCGAAAGTTTGTTGGAAAGCGAGTTGTTCGGCCACGAAAAGGGCGCATTTACAGGCGCATTGTACAATCGTAAAGGAAGGTTTGAGATGGCAGATAGTGGCACAATATTCCTGGATGAAATTGCCACCATTTCGCAGAAAATGCAAATAGAATTATTGCGCGTGCTCGAATCCAAAAGTTTTATGCGCGTGGGCGGAAACAAGGAAATATCTTCCGATTTCAGGGTGATTTGCGCCACAAACCGCGATTTGAAAAGCATGGTCGAAAAAGGGGCTTTCCGTGAGGATTTGTATTACAGGCTAAACGTAATGAACATCCATGTGCCACCTTTGCGGGAAAGGGTTGAAGACATTCCCTTGCTCACCGATTACTTTATAAAAAAGTATTGCACCTCGATGAACAAACCGAAGATTACGATGGAACCAACAGCCTTAAAACGAATATTGGGCTATCAATTCCCGGGCAACATCCGCGAACTGGAAAATATGATCGAACGAGCCATTGTAGTCGGAAACGGCAAGAAAATAAGCCTCAAGGATCTGCCTTTTGGTAAAGATGCAATTGACAGTTCGGTCGAAAGCCTTGACGAATTCGAGAAAACATTTATACTCCAAATCCTGAATAAATACAATTGGAATATTTCGCGCACTGCCCAAGCTTTAAAGGTTGATAGGGTTACGCTCTACAATAAAATTAAAAAATACGGGCTAAAATCTTAATCAACTGAAAATATGCATTTAGGATAAGAAAACCCGATAACACTTTAGTTTTAAGGCAGTAGAGCATCGCAAATTTATACCCAGCCTGAATGGATTCCCGAACCATAACTTTGTTGTCATTTGGCCATTTTGATCGCGCTTTGCTTGAGAAAATTTCTGAGGCGGTTGCGCATGAATTCAATTGTATGGTCACGGTAAAAGAAGTAAGGCTCGATTTGACAGCATTTTTCGACCCAAGCAGAAGGCAATATAATGGAAATCTATTACTTAAAGAGGTGGAGGCAATGAGTTTACCAACATCCACAAAAACCATAGGATTATTCAATGTTGATCTTTTTATCCCAATATTAACCTACATTTTCGGGCAGGCACAATTAGGCGGTCCCACAGCCATTGCTTCCATATATAGGCTAAGCAACGAGAAATATGGGATGCTACCCGATGAAAATTTAGTTTTTGAACGTTTCAAAAAAGAAATTATACACGAACTTGGTCATACCTTCAAATTATTGCACTGTCATTCAACATCATGCGTTATGCACTCAAGCACTTATGTTGAGGACATTGATCAAAAGGAAGCCGGTTTCTGCCCAAAGTGCCGCAACTTGATTTAAGCAGCTTGCTTTGCTACACACAATGATTACGAAAAGGTAATTTGCTATTTTTCCTACTATTGAGTCCGCTCCGAAAACCTAAAGATGAAAAATCGCCACAAAGACACTACGACTCAAAGGTTCACAAAGCATTGTTATTCTGTGTTATAGACTTATTGAAACGTAGAGGCTTCGTGCTTTTGTGGAGAAAACACTTTTCGGTATGGACTCAAAATTTAAAAATTCCAGGCTTGGTGAGGTATTTTTATACAACCACGCAAAGGGATTCGCACGGTAGCTTGGTAGCTGGTTTTTTCAGTTTTGCAAAGCTGGTAAACTAACATTATTTGATTGGTTGGCATAAAGCGCGGACTGCTTATTAATAACTGCTATAAATTGCGATGGGTTTGTAGGGAAAGCGGTATTAAAATGTACTTTTGGTTTGCTATTCAAAACATAGTTTGAAGCCCACAGATACTATCCGTTTGCACCCGCTTATAATTGTTTGCTACCGTTTAATTTATTGTTTTGGATGTATGGAAACAAAATACTACAAACCACTGAATTACGGATACAAAAGGAATACCCCAGTTACAGATAAAGCCGAAATAAACACAAGTGGTTAGGTATACACAGATGTTATAGGGCATTGTAAGACGACACCAAACTGACAAATATGAACGTTGAAAATAACTTTTTAGTAATCCGACATTCTATCCGTGAAAAAATTACGGATGTGAATGATAGTTACCGCCAACGACTGACGGAAGAAGGAATTGAACTCGCCATTCAGTTGGGCAAAACTCTTTCAAAACATTCTGACAATTTTACTTTCTATCACAGTCCAGTTCCGAGATGTGAAGAAACAGCAGTTTCAATTAAAGAAGGAATTGAAAGCCAGAACAAAAATGTTTTCAAGGTAACAGCATTTGAGCCTTTAGGCGGCTTTTTCAATAGAGACTTTAAAACAATTGCGGACTTGTGCCATCAAGCGGGACACGAAAAATATTTACAAGACTGGTATGGAAATAAAGTATCTCCCGAAATTGTTATGCCTTGCTTCGAAGCCGCAAACTTTATGTTTAAAGAAATTACAAATACAAATCACGAGAACACTACAAAAGTATTCATAACACACGACTGGAATTTATTTAGCTTACAATCACTTTTTAAGCAATCGGTGGCAGAAATGGAAATCCCCAATTATCTTGAGGGCATAATTATTTCCAGCGACAAGAAAACTTTTAATTCATTTAAACAAGAACACTTTATAAATAACTTCTAAATCCCATTACAATTATTTACTTTGAACTTAATAGACCAACAAAATTCATTAGTCATAGATGTTACATACAACTGTAACGCAAAGTGCCATTATTGTCAATGGGGCAACAGTAAAACACCTGGACGAGTTAGTCAACCTGACGAATACATCTACATTTCAAACGACACTTTAAACCATTTACAAACCGACAGAATAGTTTTTTCAGGCGGAGAGCCACTTTTACGACATGACTTAGAAAAAATAATTGCTCATTACAAACAGACAACCGTTTCTTCAATCGTTACAATTACAAATGGCTTTCTTCTTACACAGCAAAGAATAGAAAGTTTAGTAAATGCAGGTTTAACTGGCATTGCATTTTCTATAGACAGCTTTGAAACAACGACTGCATTTGAAACAAGAGCATATAATCAAACTCAAATTGAAAAAGTAAACTCAAATTTTATTCTTGCTCTTTCACTAAAAGAAAAATATAAACTTGAAATTGGAATTAATGTTGTTCTTTCCTCAGCCAACATTAGGAACAAACAAATTGAGAATTTAATTTCTTTCGCAAATAACTTTCCGCTTGACTGGATAAAGTTTCAACCAATATTTGATGACGGTTATGTAGGCGCAAATGCTTCGCATTTGCTCTTAACTTCCGTTCATTCTGGACTTATCAGAGAAATCGGAAAAAACATTTTAGCAATAGCTAAAGCCGAAACAAATCCTGTTTCATTTTGGAACAGTTTAGCCGACATCTTGGAAGGTAAAAAACTAATAGGAAAAACTTGCGGACTTGATACAAGACAGGCAATAGCGCAAAAAGGAATAATGAAAATTTGTTCTTGGATAGATTACCCAACTTATGATTTAACAAAGAAAACATTTACCGAAACACAAATAGAATTTACAACAATTAAACCCAACTGTAAAACAGGAACATTTTGTTATTGCTTACAAAAGTTATCACATAGTTGGACAACAGAATAAATATGATTTCAATAGATGTAATAATACCTTCTTATCGTTTACAAAGCGAATATCTTTTACCGACTGTTCAGATGGAAATTCCTTCTGAAACAAAAGTTCGTTATCTAATAATTGCGGACAATCCGCAATCGGAAATTCCGAGTGACTTCAAGGATTTCATAGACAATGAAAAGGTAATTCTATTTCGAAACAAAGAAAATCACGGTGCACATAAAAGCAGAAATGTGGGTATAGATAATTCCACAGCCGACTGGATTCTATTCATTGACGATGATGTAAAGCCATCAAAAAATCTTTTGCAGACTTATGTAAATGAAATAAAAGAAAGGCCAAATGAAGTAGGCTTTTTCGGAGAAACGCTATTTCCCGAACCTATAAATAAATTTACAAGAGGTTTAATCGCTTGTGACATTCTAACTTTTTTCTTCATTGCTGGTTATTACAAAGAATTAAAATGGGCACCGACAGCAAATGTCTTAATCAAGCGTTCGGCAATTGGAGACATACGTTTCAAAGAAATATTTCCTAAAAACGGTGGTGGCGAAGATATTGACTTCTTCTTACAAATTTATGAAGTAACAAAACAAGAATTACAATGCTTGACAAATGCAAAAGTTTTTCATAGTTGGTGGTATAACGGAAAAAGAAATTATACAAGGTTTATTCGTTGGTCATACGGAGACGCATTACTTCATACGATTTTTCCGCAATACACATATTACAATTTTCCGAACGTAATTGAAAGTTTAGTTTTTGGAATTGCTTTTAGTTTGACTGCTTGTTTTTATTTAGGCTCTATTCTTCCTTTGCTTTGCGTTCTGACAGGAATTGTAATCGGAGAATTTTTAATTGAGTTTATACGAATGGTTGTAAATAAAAAACTTAAACAAAGTCAATATGCTTTTGAAGGTGCATTAGTAAGAGCATCCAACGACACGGGGCGACTTTATATGCAGTTAATAAAATTGAAAAGAATAAAAGGAATTTGCGAACGTGCCGACCATTTTTGTGATGGTAGACACATAGCATATCAACGACTTTGGGCAGGACTAAAATTCACTACATATTTATTAATTTCGGCAGGACTTTTTTACTTAATACGAAAATGATTAACTTGACGGACAGAAAAACCACGCCCTATAACAGCACCTACAAAAAATTGGCGGTTCAGTGGTTAAATGAAGCTTTGAGCTTCGTATCAAGTTCAGTGGTGGCAGACAGTTTAGAGCTTCGAAATCGCCAACTTCTTGTAGCTGCAAAACGTTAGAGGTTATTTTTTGAGACCGCAGTGAAATCAACACTTTCAAAGAAATAACGGCATTTGAAAAATGGAAAAATCTATATTCGAAAAGCATCCGTCAAAATTACTAAATGAACTTTATTCTAAAAGGAATTACCAAGGTGCAAATCCTGTGGAAGCGCAAATTTTATTTGTAGGACGAGATCCAAATTGGGCATTTGAGGTGGAAACTAAAGAAATGTTTAATTACGTTTCTGAATATTTAACTGACGGAGTAACTTTTTGGGAAACTTACAATATTCATCATCCTTTTTTATTGCCAAATTATAAAGGAGACGGAAAACGTTATCATAAAATTTTCTCTAAACTAAATATTGAAAGTAGTTTGGCAAGCAAAATTTCATTTGTTGAACTTATTGGTTTTCCAACTACTGGAATGGCAAAAACGAACAACAAAATCTTTTTAGAATATTTAATTTCCGCAGAAAACAGAAAGCACTTAATAGAATTGGACAAGCTATTAAATGACTTTGAAAAAGCAATATTCGTAGCGTGGGGTTTACTTGAAGATTTTAAATTTTTAAATAGAGAAACTGGATTATTCAGAAAATTAGCAGAAATAGACAAAAGCGGAATGAATATTAGCGAATTAAATCAACACGAAAACATTTATGTTCATCGTCATTTTTCTGATGCGATTAGTAATGCAACACTTGAAAAAATGAAAACAGAAATAAAACGGAACATAAAATAAAACAACCGCTAACTGCCGTTTGGAAAGATTGCGAATTTTGTGGTAAATTCACGTTTACTTTCCGCAATAAATTTTATCTTTAGTGGAAAATAAACGGTTACGAAGTTCGCAACCTCGCCAAGCGGCGGAACATTAGCAGTAATTGTAGCAAGACAGCAGATAACAAACAAAAAATGACAAGACAAATAATTTTTTTCCTTTTGGTAATATCAAGTTTGACAACATTTGGTCAAGTTGATAAAACAACAGCCTTGTATAAAACTATCAAAGAAAAAGACAGCCTACTGTTTAATCTTGGGTTTAACAACTGCGACATCAAGCAATTTGAAAATCTTGTCAGTGAGAATTTTGAATTCTATCACGACCAATCAGGAATTACAAATTCAAAAACCGATTTTATTACTAGCATTAAAAACGGACTTTGCAAATTAGCCTACAAGCCCAAAAGAGAATTAGCCGAAAATAAAATGGAAGTTTATCCTTTAGAAAAAAATGGTGTTTTGTATGGTGCTATTCAAACAGGTATTCATAACTTTTATGCAATTGAAGATGATAAATCTGAATACCTCACCAGCATTGCTAAATATATACACGTCTGGATCCTGGAAAATGGAAATTTTAAACTATCAAGAGGTTTAAGCTACGACCATAGAGATTTTGAGAAGCCTTTTAATCAAGAACTTTTGTTTACTGACAAAAACGAAACGGAAAGATGGCTAAAACAAAAACATATTCCTGCATTAGGCATTGGTTTCGTTAAAGATGGTAAAATTGAACAAATGAGTGTGTTTGGAGAGTTACAGACAAACAAACCTGCACCCATTAATACAATATGGAATGTTGCATCAATGACAAAGCCCATTACAGCCATTGTTGCCCTAAAATTAGTAAATGCAGGGAAATGGGATTTAGACGAACCTATTTATAAATATTTTACCGACCCTGATGTTGCGAACGACCCAAGAGCAAAATTATTAACTACGAGAATAATTTTAAGCCATCAAACTGGTTTTTCAAATTGGCGTGGTAACAATGCAGACGAAAAGTTATCTTTTGAATTTGAGCCTGGAACAAAGTACCAATATTCGGGTGAAGGATATGAATACTTACGAAAAGCATTAGAAAAGAAGTTTAAGAAGTCATTAGAGCAATTAGCAAGTGAATTGATTTTTAAACCTCTAAAAATGAAAGACACCAAATTTATTTGGGACGACAAAATGGACACAACAAGATTTGCAAAGTGGCACAATGATAAAGGGGAGCTTTATGAAATCCAGAAAAACAAAACTGCCAATGCAGCAGACAATTTGCTGACTACAGTTGAAGACTATTGTAAATTTTTGGTTCATATATTAAATGGTGCTGGCTTATCTGACAAATTATATAAAGAGATGATAGCTGACCAAGTTAGGATTAATGATTACAAACATTTCGGCTTAGGGTGGTGGGTAGATGAAAACATAAACGAAAATAAAGACTTTGCTCTTGTTCACGGAGGTGACGATATTGGTGTTCATACAATAACCTTTGTTATTCCAAACACAAAACAAGCACTATTAATTTTTACCAACAGCGACAACGGTACTGATGCCTTTGCAGAAGTACTTGTAAAATTTTTAGGAAAAGATGGAGAAGGAATATTGAATATAGAAATGAAATAACAACTACTGCCAACAGCGGTTTGGCGTAGTGGCGGGTTCAGTGCTTCGTATGACAGTTTTGTAGTTGGTTCAAGTTGCAAGTTCTTCGATTTAACTTTTGTGCTAACAATCCGCCACTACGCCAAGCCTCAAGACGTTAACAACTATGTTTTTACAACCGCCAAAATTTGACATATAAAGTGTACTATATAGCACTTTTTAATAAGAATCTTGTACTTATAAGAATTAGCCGAATAATTGGCTGATTAGTGCCTTAAAACGCACTATTGGTTGTATTTCACATTTTATATCGTATATTTGCATAAAAAAGAGCTGTAAAATGCACCATGAAAAGCTTATTAAAACCATAAAAGAACGCAGGGATGTTATGCAAGTAACGCAAGAAACCTTAGCAGAACTATCGGGGGTTGGCTTAAGAACCTTAAAACAGTTTGAAAGTGGCAAAGGCAATCCAACGTTGATTACTTTGCAAAAGTTGTCCGATGTGCTTGGTTTGGAGGTTTGCCTACAACTTAAAAATATAACCAAAGCAAATGAGACAGGCGAAAATACTATATAAGGACGAAGATGCAGGCGTGTTAACACAGAACGATGATGGTTCGTTTGTGTTCCGGTACAATGCTGCTTGGATGGCCGACAGTAAAAAACCAGGAATATGTCTTGGTTTCCCCAAAAGTGAGAAAGAATATTATTCAAAATTCTTGTTTCCGTTTTTCTACAACATGTTACCCGAAGGATCCAACAAACAAATAGTTTGCAAATATAACCGCATTGACAAAAATGATTATTTCGGATTGCTGCTCACTACTGCCAAATATGATAGCATAGGTGCGGTAAGAGTGATTAAAATAGAAAAGATATGAGTTTACCCGAAATAAAATATTGCCCAGGTACATTAGCCGAGGGATTTGATACCTACAGCAGAACTTGCTTAAATAGGGTATTTCGGGGCAAAGCGGTGTATCATGTATTGCCTTATGATTCACCTGCTTCTAATCCTGAGACAGATGAATTATTCGAAGAAAACCGAAGAAATATGTCTATCTCAGGAGTTCAGGAAAAATTTTCGGTTTTGCTTGAGAAGAACAAGTTGAGACTTATCAATG
The DNA here is from genome assembly GCA_903946925.1 of uncultured Bacteroidales bacterium. Taxonomy (GTDB): domain Bacteria; phylum Bacteroidota; class Bacteroidia; order Bacteroidales; family UBA4417; genus UBA4417. The sequence continues at coordinate 16,173 of CAJAXK010000374.1, forward strand.
AGGGTGAGCGCGGTACTTATATACTAAAACCAATTCCTAACGCAGGTAAAAATACAGATCAAATGCCGGCCAATGAGCACCTTACAATGCAAATTGCCCGTCAGGTTTATGGTATAGAAACTGCTGAAAATGCACTGATGTTTTTTAAAAATGGGGCTAAGGCATATATCACCAAGCGTTTTGATATAAATGAAAATGGCATTAAATTGGCTCAGGAAGATTTCGCATCCCTTGCAGGCAGGACTCCTCAAACCCATGGAGAGCATTATAAGTATTTGGGGAATTATTTGGAGCTATTTCAATTAATGCAAACAAATGTACCTGCTTACAAATTGGAAGCTACCAAGCTCTTGAAAGTACTGCTATTTAACTACCTGTTTTCAAATGGCGATGCTCACTTTAAAAACTTTTCGTTGCTCGAAACCTCGATGGGAGATTTTCGTTTAAGTCCGGCTTATGACCTTTTAAATAGTCGTATTCATATTGACGATAAAGACTTTGCACTGGAAGACGGACTTTTACATAAAAGTTTAGCTCAAGGGAAAATTGGCAGACAATTTGCCATTCTTGCCGAGCAAGCAGGAATCGGTGAAAAGGTTTTTAATGGTATTTTTTCTATGATGCTTTCTCATTCAGAGGTTGTTAGGAAAATGACATCTTCATCATTCTTAAACGAAAACACAAAAAGCAACTACTTTCAGTCTTACCAATGGCGTTTAAAACAATTGATGAAATAGTGAGTTAAAAACTATAGGCCAACATCTGTGCCTCCGTAGTTTTGTTTTTTATAGGGTTACAGGAGTGGACTCATCATTATTTGCAAAAACACGTAATATGCTTTACATCAATGTGCTACATAAGTTTGTGGATAAATCGGATAGGGTATTTAGATATGATTATCTGTTTTTTTAAAAAGTGGGAAAACCAATTGGAATTGGCACTATCTTTGCAGTCCTTTAGAAGCACAATCAGGGGCTGACCGGTTTTGACAGCAAGGACAGTGGGATTGTAAGCATGCCGGGACTTTGAGTGAATGGCCCGTTAAAACCAAACACCCGCGCCAACTAAATGGCAACAATTACGATTACGCATTAGCCGCTTAATCACAGAATTAACCTGCTAATTGTCCTCCGGGAAGCCTCGCCATCCGGCGTCCCGCTCAAGGGCATCGAAAAGGGAAGGATAAGGTTGCCGGAGTCCTGACGGCAGCTCGAAAACCAAAGGGAATAAGGCATGGATTGGGTGGCTTTTTGCCGGTTTATGCACGACAATCAACTAAAAGCTAAGCATGTAGAAAGCGGTTTTGCTGCTTGTTTGGACCCGGGTTCGACTCCCGGCAGCTCCACCAGAAAGTAAAAATATGTAAGACAAAGCATTGTATATGTTGCATATACGATGCTTTGTGCTTTAATTCCAACAGCTTTTAAATGTATTTTGATCTAAAAATGAAGTGCCTTGAAATTATCCTACCATAAACAATGATGGTACAAGCCCTCGATAAACAGTAATTCTAAGTTTGACCAACAGCTTTTCTGCAACATTAATCCTTTATACACCTGACAGATAATCCCATATAACAGTCAATAAAACCCCGATATAAATTGTATTCATATCCATTTGTTCTCCGGGTCCAGGCCCCATTTCCAGGAAACTCTGATGAAGTCCACCAGTCACCGAAATAATCAAGATAAAAAAAAACACCATCACCATATCCACGATTTCCACCCGGAAGGGCAGTAAACCCAACTTCGTTGGTTGCACCAGAATTATTTGGCCAATGTGACATACCAGTTTCCCGAAGTTTACTTCCGGCAAAATATTCGCCACCTAAATAAGTTGTCAGTACCTTCCATTCTGCATCTGTTGGAACATGCCAACCTGCAGGGGCAAGTTTCCCTGTATTCACTGCATACCAGTTATACATGCCTCCATAAATATTTTTATTATTGATTGAATCATTATTGTACCAGCAATAAGCAGGCGTGGTCAGATTCAACCATGTATTGTTATCAATTATTAAAGGTATCTGTGTGCCATCATTAAACCTGGTTACCTTTAAATTCGCACCCATCCATACCTGATTACCTATGACAATTTCATTATACACATTGCCATCAATGTCAGTTACAGTGTTTAGTGTAAGTATATTTATCCGAACTGTCTTGCTTATGGATTTATATGTTATAGAATCCGCGGGTTTAAAATCCACCTTTAATTCCTGATTTGCCCCAACACTTAAAATTGTGCCTTTTGGGGGTGAATAACGAAAAATACCTGCTACATCCGCCGTAGCATTTAATTGTAAAGCACTTAGTGGTACGACAAAACTAATATCTGCCGGATTTGACCAGGTTATTGCTGGATTTAATTTAGAAGGGGCTTCGTCTTTCTTACAGCTAAATGCCAGTATGAATAATAAGGGAGTAATTATTAAAGAAAAAAGACATGTTTTAGTTTTCATTCTATTACACATATTGATATTTATCTAATTTTTATACGATGCTAATCCTTGAAAAATTCTACATTACCTCTCCCTTTGGTTCTCACTTGTATGTTTCATTAAATTTAATCCTTCACTAGAAAGCTAAAAGAATAATTTCTTGTAAAGAAATTATTCTTTTATTAGTTTCCTGTATAACAACCAATCTATTCCTTTTAGTTTGATTATATAAATCCCTTTACCTAAATCACTTATATCAATTTCATTTGTGCCGCTTGTTAGGTCTCTCTGATAAACGCAATTCCCCAGGCTACTATATATTGAAACCTTAAAGCCCGACCTTTCAGAACAGTTAATAAAAAATCTGTCGCTGGCAGGATTAGGATAAATCCTCATTTCATTTTGATTAATTATCTCATTTGTTTGTTGTGCCGTTGAATCTTTTATACAACGAATGCTGTACCCATCCCGCTTTGTATTAAAGTAGCTTCTGTTTAGAGTAGATTTGTTAGCTTGCAAATATCGAATCCATGATGACTCCGCATTATAATCGGTAGAACTCCACCAAAAGCCTGAGTAATGTATGTATTGTGGATAATTTTGCATAACTCGGAAGCCACCGGGAAGGGCTGTAAAGCCACTACTGTTATTACTTGCCTGGTCATTACCAATATTCCCGGGATCCCAGGATTTTGTCCATTCCGACGTAGATGCCAATGATTTTCCGATATCTTCAGCAATACCCATAAAAGCATACCCATTATTTATAAGGTAATCGGAGAGGGCAGTCCATTCTGCATCACTGGGTACATGCCAACCTACCGGACTGATTATTCGGGCATCGGAAACAGCAAAATAATTATATAACCTTCCGTAATTTGCAATAAAGGTGGGTGAAATTAAATACTCATCATAAGCCCCGGTTGTAAGAGTATCCCATTCTGAGGGTTTAAAGATATAAGGAATTGGCACACCATTCCGGTAATGCGTTACTCTTAAATTTTCTTTCATCCAAACTTGTGTACCAATTGTTACGGTATTATAAACATTACCGTCGTAATCAGTAACTGTTTGTGCTTGATTTCTAATTGCTAATGATGTAATCCCTACAATAAGCAGAAATATTTTTTTTAGGATTGCTTTCATTTATGCTTTCAATTTTTATACAGTTGTCAAGCTTTTAGTCAAAATCATTTTAACTATGCCAACTATTATCCCATCCCACTACTTCTCAAAAAAAGCTGATGTTGTTTTTCAATTTCTATGATTTCATCTTCTGTCAAATCCTTGAATTCTTTTTCCTGTGCCTTTCTGGATAATGTACTGTTGTTTTGATCCAGGAAACTAATAAGCAGCACATTTCTCAGTCGGGATAAATCAGTGAAAATTAGTTATTAACCAACTTGTTTTATGAAAAACGGGTATCGCAAAGGTATGAGAAAAATGATTAATGTTTGTGAAAGTACTTATAACAAGAGGTAATATGGAATTATATTTATTTTGAGATTGACTCCACTCCGAAAAGTCTTTTTTGCCACTAAGCCACTGAATCTCTAAGATTACTCACAATTGCTTATTCTTTAGGTGTTCGAGATATCGCTTCGCTAAGTTCACCAAGTTTATAGTGCTGATTAACAATACTTAGTGTACCCTGTGTCCTCCGAGCCTCCGTGGTTTTCTTTTTTTTAGGTTTTTCGGAATAGACTCAAGATTAAGGTGGATTAAGATTGTATCTGAAAATGAATTTCAATCCCTCATTTGTGCGTAGAATGGATTTATGCACATTCGGAAAGGTAAATGGTGATTTATTGTTTAAACGATTTGTAAAGTGTTAAATCATAATTCTTCACAAGAGCTAACGATTCAAATATCTTGATCCAACTATTCGATATGAAACTTTAGTTTTCGCTCATTCCGAAGTAATTTGCACTTTTGGGCTACCATGCATTTTTGTTAACTACCCTCAGGATTCATGCTATAACACTATCAATTTCTTCCCTTAAAACAAGAATTTTAAGAAAAAATCAAAATTGCCTATCAAAAATGTATTACCTTTTGTAACTTTTTCCGATTAATTTGTTTATCATTGTATTTAGTTTCTTAAATATGATGTAACCTTAACCTAATCTTAAACCAAATCCAAACCTATGAAAAAGAATTACTTTTTACTTTTATTGCTATTTGCAGCAGCTTTCTCGTTAAAAGCTCAAGACAAAGCTATCAGCCCTTCGTATGTAGGGGTTGGGCAATACCATGGACTTTCTTTGCCTTTGCGCGATATTCCGGCTTTAACTGCTGATGAATACGAAAAAATGGAGATTGATGCCGCGAAACCTCGCAACGAAGAAATCCGTGAAAGGCTATATCCTTTTGAATCAACCGCTTTGCCAAAAGGCGACGACCCAGCCTGGCAGCGCGACTTGGGGAAAGTGCAGCCTCCTAAAGCGCCGATCGTTTCATTCGACGGACAAACTTCCCCTTATTTCCCTCCCGATTGTAACGGAGCTACCGGCCCAAACCATTTTATGCAAACCATCAATTCGGTTTATGCTATTTATTCAAAAACGGGTACCTTGGTTGCAGGCCCAACAAACCTAAACTTGCTTTTTGGAAGTGTTACAGGTGCAACCTGCAACGATGGCGACCCTGTTGTGCTTTACGACGAACAAGCCGACAGATGGTTGGTTGTTGAATTCTCGATTTGCGGGGCAAATGATTATATGCTTTTTGCCGTTTCGCAAACCAACGACCCAACAGGAGCCTGGCATCGCTATTCCTTTGATGTTGACGATATGCCCGATTACGAAAAAATCGGTATCTGGGGCGATGGCTATTACATGGGGACAAATAACGCCGCTGCCGGCAAAAAAGACATTTATGTAGTTGAAAGGAACAAGATGCTCAGCGGCCTTACCGCCCAAATGGTTGGTTTCGATAATGCTTGGAGGCCAACAACCATCGATGGTTTTATGTGCGTTCCGCCAGTTGATAATGATGGGACTTTGGCACCTGCCGGAAGCCCAGGATTGTTTATTACAATAAATGATGATGCTATTGCCGGAGGAGCCGACCAATTGTGGATTTATGAACTTGCAGTCAACTGGACAACTCCAACCTCATCAACTTTCAACAGGGTTCAACAATTAGGAGTACCAGCATTCGACAGCAATTTTGGCAATAACTGGACAAATATCAAGCAGCCGGGAACTACCCAGGAATTGGATGCCATACCACAAGTTGTTATGAATGCACCTCAATACCGCAATTTTGGAACTTATCAAACCCTGGTTTGTTGCCATACCGTTGATGTTGATGCCACCGATCATGCTGGTGTGCGCTGGTACGAATTGCGCAAAACAACCGGAACTTGGAGTTTGCGCCAATCAGGCACGTATGCACCGGATGCACATTCGCGCTGGATGGGAAGCATCAGGCTCAATGGCCAAAACGAACTTGGTTTAGGTTACTCTATTTCGAGCAGCACCGTTTATCCCGGAATCCGCTATACAGGTCAATCAGCAACTGCTTATGCTGCCGGTACAGGAACACTCGACCTTGCCGAACAAACAATAACTACCGGTGCTTATTCGCAATCCACTTATGAGCGCTGGGGCGATTATGCTTCAATTAGCATTGATCCAGTTGACGACAAAACATTTTGGTTCACAACTGAATATATTGGTGCAAGCAATGCCCGCAAAACGCGTATTGCATCATTTCAGGTAGGTTCGGCCCCTGCTGGGATTGACCTAACAACATTAACCCAGTCAGTAAGCCCTGCTTCTGTTTTGGTTGGTCAAACCACAACAGCTTCTTGTACCGTTAAAAACCAAGGAACTGCAGCTTCAGGTGCTTCAAACTTGAAATATTACCTCTCAACAGACAATACATATAGTGCGGGGGATGTTCTTTTAGCTCCTGATGCGGTTGCTGCACTTGCAGCAGGTGCTTCTGCGGCTGTTAGCGAAATTGTTACAATTCCTGCTAGCACGGTTATTGGCACATATTACATTTTGTTTTTCGCCGATGCCGATGCTCAAGTAACCGAAACCAACGAAACCAATAACGTTGGAAGTTTTCAGATTACGGTTACATCCTCTGCCGGTGCGCCCGATCTTATTGTACAAAGCCCCGCCACAACCCCAACAACCGTTAGTGCAGGCGCAACAACCTCTGCTTCAGCAATTGTTAAAAACCAAGGTACAGCAGTTGCAGTTGCTTCTTCGTTAAAATATTACTTATCGGCAGATAACGCTTATGGTACCGGTGATGTTTACCTTGCCACTTCCGCTGTAGCATCGCTTGCCATAAACGCAACAGCAAATGTTAGTGGAGTACTCACGGTGCCTGCCAATACAGCAGCAGGCAATTGGTACATTTTGTTCTTCGCCGATGCCGATGCACAAGTTGTTGAAAGCAACGAAACCAATAATGTTGGTTCAGTGGTTATTACAGTCCCTTCAACAAGCCAAGGTTGCAACAGCACAACACAGTATCCGAGCAAAGCACTTTCGCCAACAACTGCTTGGAAGAGCCAAACTGCAATCTATGCCGGTGAATTTACAGTTTTTAATGTCGTATTGGGCAGGGTTTACAATTTCTCCTATTGTTCCGCCGATGGTGCAACAGCTTCTTACAATTCGGAAATGACATTGAGGAACAAAACCACAAATGCGTTTATTGCATATTCAAATGATTATTGTGGCGATGATGCCAAAATAATCTGGACCGCTACATTCACCGGTACGGTTAAACTTGTTACCACGGTTTCAGGATGCGGCACCAATACCACCAATACCACGTTAAGGTATAAATATACAACCGCAAAAGCTGCTGAAGGTATTGAAGAAGTAGAGCCTGAATATTTGGTTTACCCTAACCCAACCAATGGCAAAATTAGCGTTGAGGCCAGCAGCGGTTTCCAAAACACGAAACAAATCACTGTATATGATGTTTCGGGAAAACCTGTAAGATCAATCAATGTTCCTGAAAAGGCAGATAACATTTACAATTTTGACCTTAGCGATTGCGCTTCGGGCATGTACCTTGTGAAAATTATTGGCGCCGAAAAAACCGAACAATTTAAAGTAATGCTCAAAAAGTAAACTGAAAAATTGAGTCCACTCCGATAACCTTTAAAATAAAGAATCGCCACTAAGACACTAGAAACAAAGGTTCACAAAGCATCGTTATTCAATGCTATATACTTAGTGAAACTTAGAGGCTGTGTGCCTTTGTGGCGAAAAAAGAATTATCGGAACAGACTAAAAATTAAAATTATAAAAGCTGTCCTGTTCAATGCAGGGCGGCTTTTTCTTTTTTAGGAGAGCCTACATTCAATTTTCTGTTTTACCTTCGCACATCGAATAAAAACGCTTTTTTGCCATGACCAAAAATAGGATACATTTTATAGCCATTGGCGGAAGCGCCATGCACAACCTCGCTATTGCACTGCACCTCAAAGGATATGAGGTTACAGGATCGGATGATGAAATTTTTGATCCGGCCCGTGGCAGATTGGATTCGTATGGATTATTACCTGAAACTTTTGGCTGGTTTCCAGAAAAATTGGATTCAAGCATTGATTCCATTATTCTTGGGATGCATGCCAGGGGCGACAATCCCGAATTGGCCAAAGCTAAACAACTCGGGTTAAAAATCTATTCTTATCCTGAGTTTTTATATGAACAGAGCAAGGACAAACTATGTGTTGTAATTGGTGGCAGCCATGGCAAAACTACCATAACGGCCATGATACTGCATGTTTTGCACCATTGCGATGTGGATACCGATTACATGGTCGGAGCCAAACTCGAAGGCTTTGATGTGATGGTAAGGTTGACAGAAGCTGCAAAAATTATGGTTTTCGAGGGCGACGAATACCTTACATCTGCACTCGACCCCAGACCAAAATTCCATCTTTACAAGCCTGATATTGCTTTGGTGAGCGGTATTGCCTGGGACCATATAAATGTTTTCCCCGCATTCGATATGTATATAGATCAGTTCAGGATTTTTATGCAAATGGTGCCTGATTCCGGAGCTTTGATCTTTTGCAACGATGATAAGGAAGTGCAAAAAGTAGCCGGATCAATTACCAGGGAAATGAAAAAATTCCCTTATTCGGTACCTGAGCATAAAGTTGTGGAAGGGAAAACTATTCTTGTAACCAACGAAGGGGAATTCCAACTAAAGATTTTTGGCAAACATAACCTAATGAACCTTGAGGGGGCACGATTGGTTTGTAATCAATTAAATATCAGTAATCTCGATTTTTATAATGCTATTTCTTCTTTCAGCGGCGCATCCAACAGGCTGGAACTTATTGCCCAAAAAGCAGGTTTTAATGCGTATCGCGATTTCGCCCATGCACCTTCAAAATTAACAGCTACAATTAGCGCGGTAAAAGAACAATTCCCAAAACGCAGGTTGGTGTCTTGTTTCGAATTGCACACTTTTAGCAGCCTGAACAAGGATTTTCTGAACCAATATGCAGGTTGCATGGAAAAAGCGGATTTGGCAATTGTTTACTTCTCCACACATGCACTGGAATTGAAAAAGCTTCCAATGCTAGTATCCACCGATATAGAACAAGCTTTTCAGAAGCCGGGGATGTTGGTTTTTTCAAACACAAAAGAGTTTCAAGAATTTCTGATGAATGAAAAATGGGGAGGTTCAAACCTGCTTTTGATGAGTTCGGGTAATTTTGATGGCCTTCAGGTGAAAGCTTTTGCCGAGGGTTTAAACCTTTGACTTTGAAATTATTTTGGATTTTTCTGAAATGTTTCTTTCAACTGCTGCCAATCGGGAAATGTTATTAGCTGCTTTAAATCCCGTTTCTGGTAAGCCTCTTGCCTGGTTTCCCATTGTTGGAGCATACTCACGCAACTGGTATCAGGTTCTGCTATTTTTGTGCTAAAGCGCAGTGATTGAACATCTTCGTTCCAAAATATTACAGGCATTTTTTCACCACCAAACTCGCCGTTGGTCTGTAGAAAGGATTCTCCATCATCGTTTACACCTGACAAACTAAACATATAAGGGCCGTTGTTCCGGAACCTGTAAAGGTTAACGTTTGATAGATCGTCAAATTCCATTATCACCTCGCCACATAAAACACCATCCTCTGCAAAAAGGCGTTTCTTGAAATTTTTGGCATGAGGGAAATCTTTTTCAAGCTTTTCGCCTTTGAGCCACAGGTTTACCATTTCGTCATAATCTGCTGACAATTCACCTGTTGAATCAATAAGGCTCGAAAATATATTTACATATTTTATGGTAAGTTTCCCTGAATTTTCGCCCGTAAGTTGGAACGTGTATTCCTTCCTTTCGCATGTCAGGCATCCCGAAAGACCCAAACCAACAAACAGTAAGAGGATGAAATAAAATACTTTTTTAACGTTCGGTTCAGGCATTTTTAGTCTATCATTTAGGAAACAAAAGTAAGAAAATTTAGGGTTGGGGATTGTACTTCCTCAAATGCAGGCTTTGGAATAGCAGACCTTCAGTCCTGCTTTACCGCTCAATCATTTCACTATATTTGCTCCCTTATAAAAATGGCATGGGTGAAATATTGAACCAACTATATTCCAACATGATAGCTACTTCCTGGTTGGAAGCGGCTGCAGTTATTTTTGGGATTTTGAGTGTATGGTTTGCGCGAAAAGAGAATATTTGGGTTTATCCAACCGGGATTGTGAATGTTTTAATCTATGTTTACCTCTGTTTTTTTGCCGGTCTATATGCCGATATGGCAATCAACGGTTTCTACTTTGTGATGAGTGTTTTTGGTTGGTACAACTGGACAAGGCGCGACGAATTGCAGAACCATAAGCCAATCAGCGCATTAAGCCTTAAAGAATGGGTGTTCTACCTAATAATCGTTATCGTTTCATTCGGACTAATTTATTTTATCCTATCCCGCTACACCAATAGTACCGTTCCCATTTTCGACGGTTTTACTACTTCATTGTTTATTGTAGGAATGTGGCTAATGGCCATAAAAAAGATTGAAAACTGGATTTTTTGGATTATTGGCGATTTGCTGGTGATCCCGCTATTTGCTTCTAAAGGATTGGTTTTTACCAGTGTGCAATATATAGTTTTCTTAGTTTTGGCGGTAATGGGTTATGTGGAATGGCGCAGGCGATTGACAGATAAAAATATTTCATGATAAAAATTTCGATAACCGGTCCGGAATCAACAGGTAAATCATGGCTTGCACAGCATTTGGCCGAATACTATAAAACGGTTTGGGTTGCCGAATATGCCCGCCAATATCTTGCTGGAATCAAGCGTGCTTATACTTTCGATGACATTCTTGTAATTGCCCAAAAACAGTTTGAGAATGAAAATATGGCCATAAAATCGAACAACCTTGTTTTTTGCGATACCGATTTTTGTGTAACAAGTATTTGGGCAACAGTTAAATACAACCAAAAACACGATTGGATCGAAAACAAACTCAACGAAAACACTTACAACCTATATCTTCTTTGCAATATTGACCTGCCCTGGGAATTTGACCCCTTGCGCGAACACCCTGAAATGCGATCAGAACTGTTCGGGAAATATGAAGAACTATTGAAAAACAATCACTTTAATTTCCGCATTGTAAGCGGCATTGGTGATGATCGGCTACAAAATGCGATAGCCTTTGTTGATGAATTCCTAAATCAGACCAAAACCGCATTTTTATAACCGTTAATCAACAAATTATAAGATATATACAACTTTTGACTTTCGACCTTTGCCCTTTAACTTTTGACTTTTTCCCTTTGACTTTTTCACTACTTCACGGCTGGTTCCCCATTCGGATGTTCCCTGGGCACAATATCATTGAATTCGAACTTAAACGTCTTCATAAAATCTGCGAAGGGTTTTGTTTTGTACGATTGGCTTACAACATAGTTTGAAAGCAAGTAAAGTGCCTCGGGACTAAGATAGGAGTTTTCGGTAAGTATCAACTTATTGTTCCCATCGAAGTAGAAAATTGCCGGAAACTGCATATTGTCTTTCATCATGGTTTTGACTAATTGATGGTATTTACTAGGCTCGCCGGAATTAAAATATTGTTTATCCCAAATCAGGGTGTCGGTGGTTTGTGCATCAATACGTACGCAATAAAAATTTTCGTTCAAATAAGCCGCCATTTTGTTGTGGCTGAATGCATTGACTAACATCACCGAAGACGAAGCACTGTTTTTGGTATAAAATGTCAGGAAAATCCCTTTGGGGTTAGATTTGTTCAAAGTCAAAGCTTCTTTTAAAGGCAACCAATTTACAACCAATGGAATATGGTTCGCTTTCTTGTCGGCAGGGAATGTGCGGAAATAAGCAGGCTGCCAAATTTCGTAACGTGTGGTTTTTTGAACATTTTCAGCAATGTAAACCAACATGCAAAGCATTTCAGGGTATGCTTTATAGCCTTTAAAAGTAAGGCCTTTATTTTGATCGTCATAAATCAAAACGGTTGGCACTGATGGTTTGTCGCCCAAAAGCAACTTTGCAAGCTCGTGGTAAGGTTGAGTCAAATGCCTTTTATACACCTTGCCATCCATAAATGTAACATCCGTTTTGCTGCTAACATCAAACTTGACGGCATAAAATTTCGAATTGGTATAATTGATCACTTCCTTGCGGGTGAAAGTATTCTTCAACATCAATTCTGAGGAATCGTTCCCGGATTTATAGAAAAAAACCATGATGGGCTTTGGTTTTGACTCGTTCAGTGTTTTAATCTGATCGAAAGAGAGCCAATTCAGTGCAGGCAAAATTTCTGTTTGCGCAAAAAGTAAAGCCGGAAAGAGCGAAACTATAACGGGAATTACAACTTTAATCAATGCTAATTTAATGATTTTCATACCTTAACGATTCAAAATTTATACCATTTTTTGGATTCGTAAAAGTAGCAAGTATTTTATCGCAGATTTTAATCTACTTTGATATTGTACTAATTTTTACTTTTGATAACATTTTTTAACAATCGGTTATTGAAAACCCTCCCGAAAGTACTTTTCCTTGCACGCTGGTATCCTGACCGTTACGACCCAATGACTGGCTTATTCATAAAGCGCCATGCCGAAGTTGCTACCCGGATAGCCGATGTAGCCGTGCTCTATTTGCGGGCGGCACCTGATAAATCTTATAGCTTTCAAATTGAGCATAGCATAGAAAATGAAGTAGTTACAACCTTGGTTTATTACGGTACCAAGAATCCATTGCCTTCCTTTCTGTCAAAATTACTTTCAGGGTTTATGTTTGTGGTTTCTTTTGCCAAAGGATACAAGTTTATATCCGAATCCTGGGGCAAACCAGACGTTATCCATGTAAACGTACTCACCCGTTTGGGCGTTTTTGCACTTTGGATACGCATTTTTAGAAATATACCTTATGTGATTACCGAACATTGGTCAAGGTACTTACCAATAACCGGAACTTATCAAGGGATTTTCAGGAAGTTTATCACAAAAATTGTGGTCCACAAAGCCTCAGCGGTAAGCACTGTTTCCCAAAACCTATCTGCAGCCATGCAAAGCCATGGGTTAACCAATAAAAATTACATGGTTTTGCCCAATGTGGTTGATACAGTTGCCTATAGTATTGATAACCAAAAAACTAATAGCAACGTCAAGAGGTTTATCCATATTTCGTGCTTCGAAGACCGTTCCAAAAACATAAGCGGGATTTTGAGGGCTTTAAGCAAATTATCACAGATCAGACAGGATTTCGAATGTATAATGGTGGGCGAAGGGATGGATTTGGATAAAATGAAATCGCTTGCTCAGGACCTTCAGTTGAAGGAAAACATCCTCAAATTTACGGGCTTGCTTGAAAATGAAAACCTGATAAGAGAATACCAACAAGCTGATTTTATGGTAATGTTCAGCAACTACGAAAACATGCCTGTTGTGATCAGCGAGGGTTTTTCGTGCGGATTGCCAATAATAGCAACTTCCGTTGGCGGGATTCCTGAATATGTAAAGCCAGAGAACGGAATTTTGGTTGCGGCAAGGGATGAATCCGCCTTTTTGGAAGCCATTTGCTATATGCTCGACCATTCTGTTGATTTTGATAAGAATAAAATCCGGCAGCAAGCTGTTGAAACATTTGGCAAACAAGCAGTTGCCGAAAAGCTGGAACGATTGTATGGTTTTGCCTTAAATAGAAAAAGTTAATCCAATAAAATGAAATTCGGAGTACTCTGCAACGGCAATATTTTTCAGCAATGGCAAGTCGAAACCATAAACCGGCTTGTTGGGGCAGGACATTCCTGTTCGTTGCTGATTGTTAATGCAAATGTTGTCGAGCATCCTGGTTTTCGCCAAAAGTTGCTGCACTATCCGTATTCAAAGGCTTTATACAGGGCATGGTTCAGGTTTATGGTGAGGCCGGAAGCGAAAAAAAGTGTTGACATTTCCGGATTGTTTCCTGAATCGGATGAAATTTCATGCCTCACCACAAAAAAAGGCTACGCCGAATATTTCGATAAAAAAGATATCGAAAGCATTAAACCATATAACCTCGATTTTATTCTCCGTTTCGGGTTTGGGATTATAAAGGGCGAAATCCTGGATGCGGCAAAATACGGTGTTTGGTCGTACCATCACGACGACGACAGGAAATATCGTGGTGTGCCAACGGGTTTTTGGGAAATCATGTTTGGCGATCCGGTGAACGCGGCCATTTTGCAACGCCTTACCAATAAACTCGACAGCGGTCTTATTTTGCGCAAAGCCTATTTTAAAACCATAAACCATTCCTGGGAAGCCAATATCAACAATTTATTCTTTGGTTCCACCGAATGGCCTTTGCAGGTTTGTACCGAAATAGAAAACGGAAATATTGCTTTTCTGTCGGTTGCCAATTCACCCGAATCGGTCATTTATAAATTGCCTGGCAACCTCAAAATGTTACATTTTCTGATCCGGCTTGCAACAAATAAAATCATTTTCCAGTACCGCGATTTATTCCTTACCGAAAAATGGAATGTGGGCATTATACCTGTTTCAATTGAAAAGTTGATAAAACCTGGCACTTTTTCCATTCAGGAGCCTACGTGGCTGAAAATCAACACAAAAAAATCAATCTATCATGCCGACCCATTTGGGGTTTTAAAGAATGGCAAATTCAAGATTGTTTGCGAAGAGTACGATTACCGGACTGCAAAAGGGGTTTTGGTTTCCTTTCAGGTTGAACCGCAATCATTTAAAATTGAGAAAAAAACAATTGCCCTTGAGAGAGAATACCATCTTGCATTTCCATATCTATTTGAAAATGAAGGTAATTACTACTGCATTCCCGAGAATTCGGAAGGCGGAAATGTTGATCTTTACCGTTTTGACCCACCAAGCGGAAAACTGTTTTTCGAGCAGGCTTTGGTCGAAAACCTGAAAGCGGTTGATGCAACTTTATTCAACTATAATGGGTTTTGGTGGTTGTTTTTCACAGATAGGGTTTCAACAAATGAGCGTTTGCACATTTGGTATTCAACTGATTTTCTGGGACCTTACTTACCTCATGCGAACAATCCTGTAAAAGTGGATGTGCGTTCATCACGGCCAGCCGGGAACCCGTTTTTATTGGATGGAAAGTTATTGCGGCCTTCTCAGGATTGTGCCAAACATTCAGGCAACAGGATTACTGTAAATGAAATACTTAGGCTTTCGCCAACTGAGTTTTCTGAAGCAGAATATGCAATACTTTGCCCATCCAAAACCTCAAAATATGCTGATGGAATGCATACCGTTTGCGTTGCTGATGGAGCGGTAATTGTTGATGGCAAACGCGAAGTATTTATCTGGCAGGCTTTTGTGCGGAAACTCACCACAAAATTTAAAAAGAAATTTAACTGATTTACAAAATGATAAAATTCAAAATTTGCTTACTCTTCGTATTGTTGAATTTAATTTGCACACAATGGCTTTTTGCACAGAAAATAATTGATTTAAGCCCAACTTCTGCAAGGCTGTACCGTGATATGGCAGTGCTTGCATCCGATTCGCTCGAAGGCAGGGAAGCCGGGACACTTAGTGAGCGAAAAGCCGCGGATTATATTGCAAAACAAATGCAATCCATTGGTTTGTTGCCCAAAGGCGGGCACGAAGGTTCGTACCTGAGCGCTTTCCGGATTAATTTCCCGGTTATTTTTAAGGAAGCAAAACTGCGAATCAACTCAATTGATTTTAAACACAAAGACGAATTTGGAGCAACCGATCTGTCATCAGCCGGTACGGTTGAAGGTGAATTGATTAAAATAGGAAATAGCTTCAACTTCATTGAACCCAATGCTTTGAATAATAATCAAATAAATGGCAAAATCGTTCTTCTTGATATTGCTTCAAAAGTGAAACTGACTGAAAATGAAGCAATAACAAATGAAATTGTCTCAAAAGTAAAAGCAGTGGTGGAGAGTGGTGCAATTGGGGTTATCCTCTACAACAGTTCGCGTAAAACTACTGAGGATGTGCTGTTTGGATCGCCTTTCACCGAGTCGGTAGGTGTTCCGGTGGTGTATATTGCCCGTTTGCCTTTCAACAAAATACGGAAAGTAAAGTCTGGCACTTGCTCCCTCACGGTTGAAATTAACCGCACGGTTTCAAAACCCGAAAATGTGATTGGTTGGATCGACAACAAATCGGATAAAACCGTTGTGATAGGTGCCCATTTCGACCATGTTGGCATTACCCGTTCGCGCACCGGCGACGATAAATCGCTCCAAATCCATAACGGTGCCGACGACAATGCAAGCGGTACAACAACCCTGCTCGAACTCGCACGTTGGGCGGCAAACAACGAAACACTGAAATACAATTATATTTTTGCTGCTTTTAGTGCCGAAGAAAAAGGGCTTTTTGGGTCAAAAGCGTTTTGCAGTCGTGCTTGGGTAAACAACCAAAATATTGCTTACATGCTTAATCTGGATATGGTTGGACGTTTAGGCTGTCAGGGCGACACCATTTCGGCTTTGGGAGTGGCATCGTCGGAGGTTTGGGAGAATGTGCTCGATAAGTTGGAGCATCCCGACTTTTCGGTGAAAAAAATCAATGGCGCACCTCCTTTTTCCGATCATTCGCCTTTCCTTAAAAAGAATATTCCCATTATGTATTTTACTACTGGCTTACACCCCGATTATCATACACCTAATGATGATATAGAGTTTATAAATTTTAAAGGCATGGAAGAAATTTTGGCTTATATCAGGCAGTTTATAAGGTCGGCAGAGGCTTTGCCCGAAATTCCTTTTCATAACATTAACCCAATTCAGCAGACGAAAGCTTACCTGCAGACATTTTGATTATTAATTGCTGGTTATTTTTGAACCACAATAGGCACAATAGGGCACATAGTTCTGAAATTAAATGATGAGCCTTTAACGATTTTTTTATTTATATTTTCTTGCGAAACAAGCCCGGCCGTAATCCCATGGTTCAACAAGCCTGAGAAATAATAGCAGTTTTTTGATGTTAGTCTAATACACCTGATGGCGTAGCGGTTAAAAAAGTTTCCCTCTATTTGATGCCGTAATGTGGAGCTAAAATCTGCATAAACCATTTTGCAGGCAAGATATTTTTAAGCACAACTGCCAACTTTTGTTCCGCAGTTGCTATAACATACCGTGGGCAGGGATTATCTTTTTCAATAATCTTTACAAGTTTTTTAGCCAGTATTTCGGGTGGCCAGCCTCCATTTTCATCTTTCTCAATTATGGCAAGTGTTTTGCTAAATTGCGATGAATAGGGGTCGTTTTCAACTTCGGTAAGGAAATTTTGGCGGTTGGCAGTATTGTTTGTGTGGAAATCACCAGGATTTATCACAACTACCTGAATATTAAATTGTTTTACTTCCATACGCAACGATTCGCTGAGGCCTTCGATTGCAAATTTGCTTGCCGAATAATATGCCTGAAACGGCAACCCCATCAGACCACCAATGGAACTAAAATTAACAATTGTACCCTGGCGTTTTTCCCTCATTACAGGCAAAACGGCTTTCAGCATATATACCAAACCCATTACATTGGTATCCATTTGCATCCTGATATTTTCAACCGAAGTGGTTTCGATGGCGCCTCCGGTGTGCATTCCTGCATTGTTGATAAGTACATCAATTCGACCTTCGTTCCTAACCACAAAATCAACAGCCTTGTTGATTGATTCCGGATCCAGAAGATCCATTTTGAGTACATTAAAACTTTGTTTTTTTAGGGTTTCTTTACGGACTGTGCCATAAACGATATGGCCTTTTGCAGCAAGAAGTTCGGCGGTTTTTAGGCCAAAACCCGATGAAACCCCAGTAATAAAAATGACTTTTTTCATAAAAAGCAGTTTGAGAAAACTTCCGGGAATTGCATGATCAAACTTTTGAGAAAGTGCTTGAAACTATGAAATCAAAGGAGGATTTAGTGGGAAAGTTCAGGAAAGGACAATTAAAAGATTAAAGGCTAAAACCAAATTGTATAGCATCTCATCAAACACATACATTGATAATTTTAGTCCGAACAAATGCCAATCGATTCTTCAACAACTACTCTAAGTGATTCGTTTTAAAAAATCAGCATATTGTATTTCAATCTCTTGAAATTAAGTCCCCAACCAAAAATACTCCATTTATTTCAAACCAGTACCATTTGTAAGAACGCCGAGGGATTTTGCTGCTTTTAATATTTTTTCGATAGCAATATCCAGCTGTTCAAAAGTATGGGTGGCCATAAGCGAAAAGCGTATAAGGCTATCTTCTTTGGGCACTCCGGGCGATACAACTGGGTTCACAAATATGCCATCTTCCAACAAAATCTTGGTCATCTTAAGGGCGGTAAGATCATTGCGGATAAATAAGGGTATAATTGGCGAATCCGATTTTCCTGTATCAAACCCTAATTCTTTAAATGCTTTTGTAGCGTAATGGGTTAAATCCCAAAGATGCTTGATCCTTTCCGGTTCCGATTCCATTATGTCGAGTGCTGCCAACACAGTAGCTGCCGAGGATGGCGTCATACTGGCACTAAAAATCAGTGATCGCGATGTGTGTTTCAAATAATTGATCACTTCCTTGTCGGCAGCAATAAAACCACCCAATGAGGCCAATGATTTTGAAAACGTGCCCATGGTAAGGTCCACTTTGTTGCTCAAGCCAAAATGCGAAGCCGTACCTGCACCTTTTACGCCCAATACCCCAATGGAATGGGCATCGTCAACCATTATGGAGGCATTATATTTTTCGGCAAGCCTAACTACTTCGGGCAAATTGATGATATCGCCTTCCATTGAAAAAATACCATCAACCACAATAAGTTTAATCCTATCAGGGTTGCAGAGTTTCAATTTTTTCTCAAGCGATAGCATGTTGTTGTGCTGAAACTTGAGGATTTTGGAGAATGATAGCCGGCTGCCTTCAATAATGGAAGCATGGTCTAACTCGTCGAGCAACAGGTAATCGTTCCTACCGGTAAGCGCCGATACAACCCCCAAATTTACCTGAAAACCAGTACTGTAGCAAATAGCTCCATCCTTGTTCATCAACTTGGCAAGCCTATCCTCCAGTTCGATGTGTATATCGAGGGTGCCATTTAAAAACCGTGATCCAGCACAGCCGGTACCATATTTATCAATGGCCAGTTTAGCTGCTTCTTTAATTTTCGGGTGGTTTGTCAGCCCCAAATAACTGTTCGAGCCGAACATCAGCACTTTTTTCCCGTCAATCAAAACCTCTGTGTCCTGATCCGATTCTATAACCCTGAAATATGGGTAAACGCCGGCCTCCATTACTTTTTGAGGGGCATCATACTTCATAAGTTGATCTTTCAATAATCCCATGTCAATCGAATAGATAATTAAGTAAACATTGCAAAAGTAATAAAAATAATAGGTTGAAGCACTGCCTCAAAACACAATCAAGTTTTTACATATTTTTAACATTTTTAAAACGGTTAGTTAGCATTGTAAATTACGTTGGCTTACTGCTTTTTACTCCCGGCTCAACTTGATAGTAAAGGGGATTAATTTCTGTGAACATTAAAGCGGATGTGCAACCAAATCGCAATCACTTTCTTTTTAAAAGTTGAGTCCGCTATGAAAACCCTAAAAATAGAAAACCCCGGAGCGATGTGCTGAGTGGCACACTGAGCATGCCGATGTGCCTGCCGAAGCAGCATAGTGGACACAGAGGCACACAGAGTGTTGTTAATCAGCACTATAGGTTTAGTGAAACTTAGAGATTTAGTGCTTTAGTGGCAAGAAACAACTTCTCAGAGTGGACTCAAGTTTAGAAATCAGTTTTAGTGTCTTTATTGTCTTATCCCTCATTTATTTGCCTCTGAGGCCGTTTATGTTTCCAGCGGCGGTGGGTCCAAAGCCAATATTCGGGAACATTTTGAATATCATTTTCGAGAAGCCTTGTATGGGTTTCGGTTATTTCGCCTGTTGCCGTTTTAGAAGCATCTTCGCAAATTAATTGTACACGAAAAATGTAATTCCCCCTTTTTACCCTTTGCATACTCCCATAAACAACAGCCATGTTAAGTTTTTGGGCAATTTTTTCAGGGCCGGTATATACTGGTGTTTCTTGGTTGAGGAATTGCAACCACGCAGCACCATTGGGGTTTGGGGCCTGGTCGCTGATAAAAAGGGTTGCATTAAGTTCGTGCCGGTTGGCTAACATGCCTTTTAGCGTTCCCGCCATAGGGTATAGTTTGCAGCCGGTATTTGTCCTAAAACGCAACATCCATTGGTTAAAAAAGGGGCTGCTAAGGGGATGGAATATTGCATACGTTTGATATGCAGGGTGTAATGGGCTTCCCCAGGGGCAATATTCCCAATTGCCATAATGCCCCATTATCATCACAATACTTTTTTGTTTGGAATATAAATCCGCAAAAAGTGCAAGTGCCCCTTCATCCATTTTTCCATGTAAGTACCTTTGCCTCGAGCTGAGGGTAAACAACTTAAACGTTTCAAAAGTTAAATCGATAAAAAAGCGGTAGAAACGGAATTCTATATCCTTAAGCTCTTTAACCGACTTTTCAGGAAATGAGTTTGAAAGGTTTGTGCGTACAATTTTTCGCCTATAAGCCATTATATAATAGATAATTACGAAGAAAAAATCGGATACCAGGAACAAAATCGGCCATGGCAAAATAGAAATAATAAATATGGATGGTAAAGTAAGGTAAAATACTAAGGCCTGTGCAAATTTCTTCATAAAATGGAATTGTTCGAGGCTGCAAAATTACAATTTTAGTGCGATTGGTAATGTTTAAAAGATGTTGGATGTGGGAAGTTGGATGTGGGATGTTGGATGTTGGAGGTCGGATGTAGGAGGTCGGATGTAGAAGGTCGGATGTTGGAGGTGCGATGTGGGTTTGACCCGAAAAACCATTATTGATAACACTTTGCTTCGTGTCCACCAATACCCAATACCTAATAACTGTCCTATCATGAAATAGGTTGACAAGAAGTTTAGTTCATAACTTTACAATTTGTCAAAAATGGGACAGAACAAAGTGCGACGCACCTTCAGTGAACCTTTCAAGCGGGAGAAGGTTAAAATGCTTGAAGAT
>CAJAXK010000375.1 GCA_903946925.1 uncultured Bacteroidales bacterium
AATTGTCCACTGTGTCGTTTTTTTTACACTTGCCCCTAACGGCTGAGGCTATATGCAGTAAGGGATTGCGGGCTACTATCCTGTCCACCAACACGAAATTTTATGCGGGGCAGAATGCTTGAATTACCACTGAAACCCTTATTGCATATAGCCTTTGTTCAAGCGAAACCCTTCGTTTCACTTCGGGTAGCTTTTGCCCACGAATATACGTACTTCGCCATGATTTATTAACAAAAAAATAAAAATCATGGAGAAATTTAATTCACAATCGGTTGAAGCTCTCGGGCTTCTTAAATTGACAATGGTTGCTGCCGGAAATTCAAGGAGTAGTATTACCGCTTACCTGCGTGAGATCCGTTATCTATGCGCGTATTTTCCCGACCTATCACCTGATGAGTGGAGTGACCGGCATATTATCCAGTACATGGCCTATCTGCGCACGGTTCACCACGCTTCGTACAGTAAGTGCAAAATGACCGCCCAAAGCGTTGCCTTCTTTTTCCGGCATGTGCTTAAACGTCCGTATGATGTGCCTTCGAAGCTTTACCCCAAACGGGAGTATAAACTGCCTCACTATTTGACCAAAGATGAAGTATTGAAACTGATTGAAAGTTGCAGCAGCGACAAACAACGGGCAATAGTGGAAACCTTCTATGGTTCAGGAATACGGTTGGAAGAGTTGCGGATGTTAAAGCTTACTGACATCGAATCGAAAAACAACCGGATTTTTGTGCGTTGCGGCAAGGGACGCAAAGACCGCTACACTTTGCTTTCGAAACGATTGGTTGAAACCCTTCGGAACTATTACCGAACACAGGAACAAAAACCCAAATGTTATTTGTTTGAAGGTCAAAAGATGGGAGAGCCTCTTCACAGCCGGAGTATCCAGCACAGTGTTACAATGGCCTACCAACATGCGGGTTTATCTGCAAAAGGGCATAAGGTCCATGCCCTCCGCCATAGTTTCGCCACCCATTTACTCGATGCCGGGGTTGACATTCATACCATCAAAGAGTTGCTAGGGCATAGCGATATAAAAACAACGACGGTTTACCTCCATTTGCAAAGTTCAAAACGAAACCTGCTGGTAAGCCCACTGGACGAACTGTATAAACCGGTCAATGAAATAGCCAATATCCCTAAAACCCAGGCTCTGCTTTGAAACCGGGACATACCCTGCAGCAGGTGTTGCAGCAGGGCGGTGTTGAAACCCATACGAACCCCTACACGGGCAGTGTATTGGCAAAGTTGCGCGATTGCCGGACAACGGGAATGGGCTATCACCGGTTTCAATGCGATAATCCCGCATGCCATCACGTGCATTATCAATATCACGGATGCCGTAACCGTCATTGCCCGGCCTGTAACTGGCAAAAGCAGGAGGAGTGGATGGAAGCGCGTATGAACGAGTTGCTCCCGGTGAAATATTTCCATGTGGTGTTCACCCTGCCACACGAATTGAACGAACTGGTGATGGGGAACCGAGTAAAATTGTTCAAGCTCTTGTTCGACAGCGCTTCGCATTGCCTGCTTACCCTTTCCAACGACCCCAAATGGCTGGACGCAGTGCCATCAATCAGCGCCGTGCTGCATACCTGGGGGCAACAATTGAGTTTCCACCCGCATGTGCATTGCATTGTAAGCGGGGGCGGCGTTGACAAACAACTGAACTGGGTGAATCTGAAAAAAGACACCCATCAGGGATACCTGTTTCCTTACGCGGTGATGGAACCCCTATTTAAGAAGTATTTTCTGCGGAAGTTAAACAGGATGGTGCTGGACGGGGAAGTTAAAATTGAAAATCAGTTGTGGTGGCGACAAATCAAACCGAAACTGTACGAAAAGCAATGGGTTGTATATGCCAAACCGCCCATGGGCAGCGTGTCGCAGGTAGTCGAATATCTTTCACGTTACGCGCACAAAGTGGCCATATCCAATCATCGTATCCTTGAAGTTAGTGACCAGACCGTGAAGTTTCAGTACAAGGATTACAGCGACCACAACAAGGTAAAACAGATGGTCCTCTCGTCCGGTGAATTTATCCGCAGGTTTGGGCATCACATCCTGCCAAAAGGATTTGTGAAGATGCGCCATTACGGTATCCTGGGCAATTCGAACCGCAAAAAACGGATCAACGATATTTTGAAAAAAATGAACCTGCCACTGCATCCGCCAACGGTAAAAATACCCTACCAGTTGCGGATGTTGGAAAAATATGGTGTAGATGTAAACATCTGCCCCAGCTGTAGCCAGGGCAGGCTGGTGCTGATTGAAAAAGTGTATCCCGGTAACCGCGGAAGCCCGTTCATTTTTATTAATCTGATAGATATGCAATAGAGGTCAGTTAAGTCAGGAGTTCACCCAAATGGTGAAAGGCTACTGCATTGCCCAGAAACAAAAAAATCAACCGTAAAAAATAATAGAACAGTGAAAAAATGGAGAACTGATAAAAAATGAAGGTGAAAATGAGGAACCGGGCACCGAATCAGACTTAAAACTGTAACAAACTAAAAAGGCGGGCCCATCCGAAAAACAAAAAATAAGCTTACTTTTTACCCTAACAGAACCAGCCCGCGACAACAGGTTTCGCTGAACAGAGAATAGACCAAAATCCCATTAACCTTTTCCGGTAATGGGATTTTTTGTGCACGGGATTTCGGCTATTCTGCTAAATGTTACCAGTAGTAGTTTTTTGTTTCATTGTCTCACGAGCTTGTATTTAATTTTGTCAAGTTGCAATAGTTCTCCAGCTTCTTCATCACCTTTCGTACTGTACAAATATGTAGTGTCCTTTTCTATTTTAAAAGCAAAACATTTAATATTCTTTTCATTCACATTAAATGCAATTCCGTCCAGAATGGTCTTAGGTCCTCCCAAAAAGTCAGTGAAAATGTAATACGTCTTTAAGTCTGAATCTCCTGCCAGTGAACCGTCATTCTTAAAAGTAATATGTGTCAT
>CAJAXK010000376.1 GCA_903946925.1 uncultured Bacteroidales bacterium
CCAGGTTTTACGTCGCTGAGTAGCAAAAGGCTTGCGGTATATTCAACATCTTCGATGCTGACCAAAGCCGAATATTCATTAACGCTGATCACTTTTGCTGGTATGGCTAAACACATAGTAATTCCCTTCTTTTAGATGCAATGGCTAATTGTCCGAGTGCTATTCCGCCGTCGTTGGTGGGCACAGTTGCATGTGAGTAAACTTCAAAATTGTTTTGTAACAGTATTTTGGATGTGCCTTCGAGCAGGTATTTATTTTGAAACACACCTCCTGAAAGCACTACTTTGTTAATCCCTTCCTTTATCCGGATGGTATTCGCAGTTTCAAAGATAGTCGAAATTATTGTATTATGAAATTTAGTGGCGATAGTTGCCCCATCAATTCCTTTTATCACATCATCAACTATCCTTCTGATGGTTGCATCGAAACAAATTGTCCTACCTAAGTTAAACGGATAACTATCAACGCAGTTTTGCTTTACAAGCGATTCCAACCGCATGGGGCCTTCTGCCTGGAAACTTGCAAATTGCACTAAATCCAATAAGGAAGCAACCGCATCGAACAATCGTCCGGCACCCGAAGAAAGCGGACAATTGATGTTTTTATTAATCATTTGAATGATCAAACTAATTTTTTCTGGATCGATTTTTTTCAATAAAGGCAACTCAAGCTCAAGGAAACTATGCCCATATACTTTATAAAGATATGAAACAGCCATCCTCCAGGGCTCTTCGGCTGCCAAATCGCCTCCAGGTAAAGGGATATATTCAAAGTGTGTAATTCTGGTAAAATCATTCAGGTCGCAGATAAAAAACTCGCCACCCCAAATATTTCCATCTGTGCCAAAACCAGTTCCATCCAAGGCAACCCCAATCACTTTTTCATCAAGATGGTGTTCGGTCATGCATGAGGCAATATGCGCATGGTGATGCTGTACATGCACAACTGGGAGATCAGCCTTAAAATTCAAACCGGTTTTTGTAGAGATGTAATTTGGGTGCAAATCCACTGCCAACAGCTTAGGTTTAACACGAAACAATTGTATAAACCGGGCTATGGTTTTTTCGTAAAACAATGTTGTTTCTAAGCCCTGAAGGTCACCAATATGCTGGCTCAGAAAGGATTTCGTTCCTTTTCCTACACAAAAACAGTTGGTCAGCTCGGCTCCAAAAGCAAGGATTCCTTCAGTATTGAATGTCGTCCTAACTGGCGTTGGAACAAACCCACGCGAACGCCGGAAAATCCGTTCTTTTTTGTCTATAATCCTGACTACCGAATCGTCGGTACGGTTGTAAATATCGCGGTTGTGCAATACAACGGAATCAACCAAATGTGAAAAAAGCTTCAGGGATAACACATTATCAATGAGTATGGGCTCGCTGCTGAAATTACCGCTAGTAAGAACAATTGCATCCGTTGTTAATTGTCGGAACAATTGGTAATGTATTGGCATGTAAGGAAGCATTACCCCAAGAAGGTTTAAACCTGCATTCAGGCTTTCGGCAAGTATAGGTTCTTTATCAATCAACTTCTTTTCCAATAAAACGATGGGCCTTCGCCATGAAACAAGCGATTGTTCTTCCTGAAGGCTAACTTCTGCAAAACGTTTTACAGATTCCAAATCACGAAACATGACGGCAAAAGGTTTTCCTTCGCGATTTTTGATTTCGCGCAGACGGTTTACAGCAGTTTCGTTAAAAGCATCGCAAGCCAGGTGCATCCCGCCAAGCCCTTTGATGAGCAGTATTCTTCCGCTATCAATGCTTTGTGAGATGTGGCGAATTATGAAATCAATTTCCTTACTTATAATCTCATTGTTGACAAACAGTTGATAATGAGGGCCACATATACTACAAGCCGTTGGTTGTGCATGAAATCTGCGATCGGTAACCGTTTCGTATTCGCTGCGGCAAGCAGGGCACATCTCAAACGGTTTCATGGTGGTTTTTATCCGGTCGTATGGAAGGTCCTGAATAATGGTGAAACGCGGCCCGCAATTGGTGCAGTTTACGAAAGCATAATCCAGACGGTTGCCAGGCACATCAATATCGTTCAAACATTCGTTGCAAACCGCAATATCAGGGCTGATTTCTGTGATTTCGTCGGAAACATTATGGCTGCCCCGGATGTTGAACCCTTCGATGGCAGTAGTCTCCATTTCCGTTGTCGAAATGGTTTCGATGGCGGCAGCAGCGGGAGCTTCCTTTTTGAGGGAAACTAAAAAATTTTGGATATTTTCAGAGTCTCCCGTTACTTGAACCTTTACATTTTCGTTGGTGTTCAGTACCCATCCGGTAAGCTTGTGCCGGGTCGCGATCCTGTAAACAAAGGGTCGGAAGCCAACGCCCTGTATCAGTCCGGTAACAATTATCTGTAGGGATTTTTCGTTCAATTTTTGCTTAAATATTATAAATGTAAAAGTATGTATATTTCTAATTATATTTGCTTTCAAAATAGCTAATATGCTCACATTTCTTACAGGATTTATTGCGAGTGTTGCCCATGTTGTTACCGGGCCGGATCATTTAGCGGCTGTTACGCCTTTGGCAATAGATAGCAGGAAAAAGTCGTGGTTGATAGGTTTTTCCTGGGGGCTTGGGCATACAATCGGGATGTTGCTGATCGGGTTGCTATTTGTGATGTTTAAAGAATTCCTTCCCATTGAAGCTATCAGCAAGCACAGCGAAACAGTTATAGGTTTCCTTTTAATTGGGATTGGTTGTTGGGCCTTGCTTCGGATTTACCTTCGACATTCGCATAAAAACAAGCCACATGCGCATTTTCACACCACTCCTTACTTATATACACATATCCATAAACATTCGCATGGAATAAAACCAGTTTTCGACCACAACCACGCTGACGGGCAGGTACATAACCACGATCATAGTTTTGGGCATAATCACGATAAAACACATTTTCACGATCATGGGCATGGTCACGAACACGTGCATGTTGGCAAATTAAAACAAAACGCATTTACAGCTTTAACTATCGGGGTTGTTCACGGTTTTGCCGGATTCAGCCACTTGTTTGCTCTTTTACCTTCATTGGCGCTTCCATCAGTTTGGGATTCAGTTATTTATATTTCAGCTTTTGCCTTGGGAACAGTGTTTACCATGATACTATTTGCATTTATATTGGGACTTGTGGCCTTTAAATCCGTAGTGAAGGACAAACAGGTTTTCCTGAAATGGTTCACTTTTTCGGGTGCTTTATTGGCAATTGCTATTGGGATACTTTGGATAGTGCATCCTTTCTGATTTGGGATTGGGTGTTGATTTTTCAGATTCAATTGTTGGTTCCACACATATTAATTCAGAAAAAATGGGATGTTTTTAAAATTGACGAAATATTAGTTTGAGCATAAAAAACACAACTACCCTATCCTTAAATGGAAATCAGATAGTTGTGAGTAAAGTAAAATAAAAAATCCCTATTTCGACAGCGTATTTAGCCCGGCCTGCCATGCTGGCCGTACTTTTGCCCAATTGCCTTTAAAGTATTTATCATCAATATTCGATTCGAGGGTACTTGTGACACCGGCAACACTTTTTACCGAATTTGCGGCTTTGGTGTCTTTCAGCCATTTATCCTTCACCTTTCCCCAACCCGAATCCATGGCTGTTGGAAGCAATCCACCTTGTAAAGTTTGCAATGCTTTGGATGCACCTGCTGCATCGCTCACAGTGCCCAGACTGTTTAAAAATCCGGTTTTGTTTTTCTTGAACGAATCAGTAAAGGCATCGTCCGAAATGTTGTCGGTTAATTGTCCCAGCAAACTGCCAATATTGGCTTGGTTAGAAACCTGGGAAGTTTCGGTTTTCATGTTTTCCTTTGCTTTAGCAGCGTCGGACTTAGTTGGCACTTTTAAGGTTTGCGCCTGAATTGCACAAGCAAAAAGGACAACAAATAAGGACATCAAAGTTTTTTTCATGTTTATTGTTTTTACGTTTTTAGTGAACAAGGAAAATTAGATAAAGTTCGCGGCCAAATCAGAAAGAGCC
>CAJAXK010000377.1 GCA_903946925.1 uncultured Bacteroidales bacterium
ATCCATACGGATGGCATGACTCTTAATTGTGATTCCCCGTTCGCGTTCGATATCCATATCGTCGAGCACCTGGTTCTGAAGCTGGCGCTCGGTAAGGGTTCCGGTAGTTTCGAGTAAGCGGTCGGCCAACGTGCTTTTGCCGTGGTCGATATGTGCTATGATACAAAAGTTTCTGATGTGTTCCATTGCCGCAAAGGTATAAAAAAAGAACAATTTTTTTGATATGTTGAATTGCAGATAGAAGATGCCGAAAATGGTTTCATTAACAATATAGGCAATCTTGCTTTTCTGATTAGGAAATCAAACAACATAGGGTGGGTACTTGCAAAATGGTAGTCTGGGAAATAAAACGGAAATACTTTGATCGCATCGGCAATTCTTGGGAATGCGTAACTAAAATACACCAGATTAATGTTTTGAACCACAATAGGCACAATAGGGCACATTACTTAGTAGAAAAAGCATCTTTATTTTTATAAGGCACTTAATATGAATTTCTTACAGCATTTTGTGCTTTGATACAATAAAAGAAACATGTAAAATATGGCTCTTATTTTGGTTTCCTTTTTCTAAGTTGGGTCTGCTGAAAAACAAAAATTGAATAGTCCTTTGTTTTCCCGTAGGGAATCAATACCAATAGTTATATGATAGAGTATCATTGCATTGTCCGTAGGACATTAACATTCATGGTATTAGGTTAATCCCCTGACGGGGAATCAGGTTGCTGGTTATAATTTTTTATTGATATTTTTCCCCTGATGGGGAAAATCAAATCGGTATCGTACAGGATTATGAAAAGAATGGTAGGTTATCCCTGCATTGGTTATTAAGTTAGTTATAGGCAATTACTAGATAAACAACTATTTAGCTATTTAACAGCAGACCCTAAGTAAAGCAGAATCAGGTATTAACATTGCAAAACAGAATATCTTGTATTGTGAATACAAAATAACTTGTATTGCAAATACAAAATAACTTGTATTGTGAATACAAGTTATTTGTCTTGTGATGTAGGTTAATTCTGTTGAAGGTAGGGCAAGTTTTCTGTTTATACCCCAACTTGAGAAAAACCGCTACTCAGCCTCTGTCAACAGAATCAAACGTAAAATCCCACAAATTTCAAATAACCTCAAACGCAGTTTATTGTTAAAATCTTTCCGTGTTTCTTGTATAGTTCATTAAAGTATTATCCTTACTTTTGCAGCGCAATTTAAAAAAGCAACACATCTTTAAAAATCAATATATTATGACAAAAATTAAAGTTGGTATCAATGGATTTGGCCGTATTGGTCGCCTTGTTTTCCGCGCATCTATTCTCCGCGACGATATTGAAGTTGTTGCCATCAACGACCTTATCGATGCAAATTACATGGCTTACATGCTAAAGTACGACACTGTTCACGGACAGTTTAAAGGTACAGTTGAAGTTAAGGACGGGCATTTGGTTGTAAACGGACAAACTATCCGTGTTACTGCTTGTAAAAACCCTGCCGAAATAAAATGGTCGGATGTTGGCGCTGATTACGTTGCCGAATGTACCGGATTGTTCCTTACCATGGACACATGCAAAGCCCACATTGATGGCGGCGCAAAACGCGTTATCATGTCAGCTCCTTCAAAAGACGATACCCCAATGTTTGTTTATGGTGTGAACCATAAGGAATATGTTGGACAACAATTTGTTAGCAATGCTTCATGCACAACTAACTGCTTAGCTCCTCTGGTAAAAGTTATCAATGATAATTTCGGTATTGTTGAAGGTTTGATGACAACCGTTCATGCTACCACCGCAACACAGAAAACAGTTGACGGCCCTTCGGCTAAAGATTGGCGTGGCGGACGTGCCGCTGCCGGCAACATTATCCCATCATCAACTGGTGCCGCAAAAGCTGCTGCAAAGGTTATTCCAGCCATGAAAGGCAAGCTTACTGGAATGTCGTTCCGCGTACCTACTTTGGATGTATCGGTTGTTGACCTTACCTGCCGCCTCGAAAAAGCAACCACTTACGATGAAATAAAAGCTGCTATAAAAGCTGCTGCCGATGGCGAAATGAAAGGCGTACTCGGATATACCGAAGAAGCCGTTGTTTCGAGCGATTTCGTAGGCGATTCCCGTACTTCGATTTTTGATGCAGAAGCTGGTATCATGCTCAATGCCAATTTTGTAAAACTCGTTTCGTGGTACGACAACGAATGGGGTTACTCCTGCAAAGTGCTTGATATGATTGCACACATGGCAACTGTTTAATACAGTTTTAACTATAAAAAGAGCTGCTTCCGGGCGGCTTTTTTTATGGGATTTTGGCAACAATCAACCAGCCAATAATCCTGATTGTAGTGTAGTTTCGCAGTTTCAACTCTTTTCGTTATGAATTTGAAGATTTGAGTCCACTCCGAAAACTCAAAAAAAAGAGAAAACCACGGAGCGATGTGCTGAGCCTGCTGAAGCAGCACTGAGAACACAGAGGTACACAGAGTGTTGTTAATCAGCGATATAGACTTAGTGAACTTAGCGAAGCGATATCACGAATTCCTTTAAAATAAGCAATTATGAGTAAACTTGGAGGCTTTGTGTCTTTGTGGCGAAAAAAGACTTGTCGGAGTGGACTCAAATATATTACTACTAATTTGCATCATTGCTGCAAATGTGATTTTGTTTTAATCCGGGGTTTTCTTTTGTCTAAAAGCTGTATTGTTTTCTATAAATGGCATATCCGTTCAACAAACCTTTCTATTCAATTGTTAATTGCCCTATTATGGTTTTCGCACCCATAGTATTCATTAACTTTGCAGCTTAATTTTTTGGAATGAACGATAAAAGGATAACAACAGGGTTTTCGCGATTGGATAAGGCTCAAAAGATAAACCTCGTATCATCACAACTTACCGACCCCACACTTTTCAGCAATACTTTATATGCTTCGTGGCACAGCGACCCGGCGGTACAGAAAATGTACGACGAGTTTAGCGAAAACACCATTGGCAATTTTTATTTCCCTTATGGCATTGCCCCAAATTTCCTTATCAATGGCCGTATGTACATGCTGCCATTGGTTATCGAAGAAAGTTCGGTAGTGGCTGCTGCTTCGGGTGCAGCTAAGTTTTGGGCCGAAAGAGGCGGTTTTCACAGCGAGGTTATTGGCCTCGAAAAAATAGGGCAGGTGCATTTTACTTGGAATGGGGGTTATGCTTTGCTTAAAACCCATTTCCCCGAAATCCGCAGCCTGATGCTTGCCCATACCGAGCGTACCACAGCCAATATGATGAAACGTGGCGGCGGGATACTGGATATAGAATTGGTTGATATGACGGATAAAATACCGGATTACTATCAGGTTAAAGCCACTTTCGATACACGCGATTCGATGGGGGCTAATTTTATCAATTCCTGTTTGGAGGAATTTGCCGATACTTTGCGCGACTTTGCTACATCAAACGAAGCGTTTGCAGGATATAACCTTCAGGTTATCATGTCAATCCTCTCGAATTATACACCCAATTGCGTGGTACGTACCTGGGTTGAAGGGGAAATAAAAGATGGGCATACCTACGACGATTTTTATACCGACAGGGAATTTGTCAAGCGTTTTGAAACCGGTGTGCGCATTGCCCAGGTTGACAAATACCGTGCAACCACCCACAACAAAGGCATTTATAATGGCATTGATGCGGTTGTGCTTGCCACAGGCAACGATTTCAGGGCTGTTGAAGCTTGCGGGCATGCCTACGCCTCGCGCAACGGTGAATATTGCAGCCTTTCGAGGGTTGAAATTACAGGAAATACATTTCGGTTTATACTCGAAGTCCCAATGGCACTCGGCACCGTAGGCGGGCTTACCCACTTGCATCCTTTGGCAAAACTGTCGCTCGAATTGCTTGGAAACCCCGATGCTGCCCAGCTTATGATGATTGCTTCGGCTGCAGGCCTGGCAAACAACTATTCGGCAGTAAAATCATTGGTTACCAAAGGGATACAAAAGGGACACATGAAAATGCACCTGCTCAACATCCTGAATGTATATCTGGCTACCGATGATGAGAAAATACTTGCTGTTGAGCATTTTAAACATGAAAAAGTATCGCACACAGCGGTGAATAATTTTTTGGGAACGATAAGGTGAAGAGGTTAATGGGAAAAAGTTATTGGTTATTGGCGGATGGCGGACACTGAGGGCAGTAAAAGTGTTAATAGAAAATGGTTAGCAGAAAATGGTTAATAGAAAATGGCTAATGGAAAATGGTTAATGGAAAATGGTTAATGGAAAATGGTTAATAGAAAATGGTTAATGGAAAATGGTTAATAGAAAATGGTTAATGGAAAATGGTTAATAGAAAATGGTTAATGGAAAATGGTTG
>CAJAXK010000378.1 GCA_903946925.1 uncultured Bacteroidales bacterium
AGTTCAAGGTTCAATGCTTCGCGTTCAAGGTTCAAATGTTCGCTTGTTCAATTGTTCGCTTGTTCAATTGTTCAAGGTTCAATGTTTCGCGTTCAAGGTTCAAATGTTCGTTTATTCAATTGTACGCTTGTTCAATTGTTCAAGGTTCAATGCTTCGCGTTCAAGGTTCAAATGTTCAAGGTTCAAAAAATTGGCCACTAAGTTTGTCGAAGTGCAAGGTTTAATGGTATTAATTAAGTTTGAAAAAAGTTTCTTTTCCTCCTAAAAGCTTCGATTTATTAGTATTGATAATTACAGTAGCATTATTATCCGCTGTACAAATCAATTCGGTTCTATTGATTTTAATTTTAAAGTGTGTGCCTTTAAAAGCAAGCCCAAAACTTAATGATTCCCAGGCATCGGGCAACGAAGGCTGAAGCGAAAGAAACTCATCGTCGAATGAAATACCGGCAAATGTCGATAAGGCAATAAGCACAGTGCCGGCCATTACCCCTGCATGTATTCCTTCGGCTGTGGTGCCTCCCTGTATATCAACATAATCGCTTGCCAAAGCATCGGAATACAATTGCCAGCTCATTTCCCTTTTTCCGGCAATGGAAGCTAAACGGGCATGAACAATTCGGCTAAGTGTGGATCCGTGAGAAGTGCGCCCAAAGTAATATTCGAGGTTGCGTTGAAGGTAATCTTCAGGCAGCGAATAACCTAAGCCTGCGATTAAGCTGTCAACCTCGGATTTGCTGAGGTTATAAAATGTCATTAGCATATCAGCTTGTTTGGCAACTTTGAACTCATCAGGTGTAAGGCCTTCAGCTTTTAATATGCGATCCATACGGTAAATATTCCCGTATTTCTTTTTGTAAAAATCCCAGTCCAGTTCTTTCAGGTCGAAATAACCTTCGTATTGGGCAATAATCCCATCGGCATTAATATCGAGGAACAGTTTGCCTTTAATATCTTCCCATTTTTTAAGTTCATCCAAGGAAAAACCGAGCTTTTCGAACTCAGCCAAACCATTTTCTTCATACGATTCCAGAATAAGTGCAGCTTTACCAAAAGCCCAAGCGACCATTAAATTGGTGTATGCATTGTTGTTCAATCCACCTTCACTGGCATCAGGATATTGCTCGTGAAATTCATCAGGACCCATAACTTTGGTGAGGTCGTAGCGTTGGCGGCTTTCGTTCCAATGGCATTTGCTTGCCCAGAAACGGCAGATTTGCAGGAACATTTCAGTCCCAAAACCCTTCATGAAATCCGTGTCACCAGTTATTTGAAAATACTGATAAATATCAAAAGCCACTGCCAGCGAAACATGGCGTTGGAGCGAGCTGTGATCTGCATCCCATTGCCCGTTCAAAGGGTTGAGGTGGACTACCTGGGTTTCTTCGCGGCCATCGGAACCACTTTGCCATGGGAACATGGCACCCGAATAACCATATTCTTTAGCATACTCTTTAGCTTTTTCGAGCCTGCGGTAGCGGTACATCAGCATGGATTTTGCCACGTCCGGAAGGTTGATATCGTATAAGGGAAGTATAAATAATTCGTCCCAGAAGATATGGCCGCGATACGCTTCCCCGTGCAAACCACGTGCGGTAATACTTGCATCAATGGCACTATTGTGCGGCGACATACTTACCATCAGGTGGTACAAATGCAACCTGAGTAGTTTTTGCGAAAACCGATCACCAGTAACCTGCATATCAATCTTTTCCCAAACAGCTTTCCAGGCTATAGAGCTTTCATGCAATAAATTTTCAAAATCCGACTGAAGATTATCCAAAGTTTCTTTTGCAGATGCAAGCGGATTGGTTGAATCGTCATTTTTTGAAGTAAAGATTGCTGCATTTTTAACAATTGTAACTACTTCTTCGAGGGCAATATCAAACGAAACAGTTCCGTAAACCACGGATGGTGAAATTTCATTAATAATTGTCTTAACCATAGCCTTGCCATGTTTAAAGAAATAATGGTCGGCAACTTCTGCAATTTTTATTTCTGACTGGGTTGTTGAAACCACAATATACTGTCTATTGCCTTCTGCGCCCTGGCTAACAGCCTTCAGATGGTGCTGGTTGAGGGATTTGTACCTTTCGACACCATCGTTTATTATATTGCCGTTTAAGCCTGTTTTAACAGTTATTTTCCCGCTATAATTTAAAGGTTTTATGGAATACTGCAAAGCTGATATATGCGGATTTGCCATGGAAGCAAATCTTTTGGATTCAATTAGCGTTTCATTCCCGTTTATATCGCGGACTTTTAACAATCGTGTCAACAATCCCGATTTGAAATCAAGTATGCGCTCAATTGACAGTATCCGGGTGTTATTTATATCGAACCAATCGCCATCATTAATCCGGAAAGTTACCGGTAGCCAATTAGGTGCATTTACAAAATCTTCGTTCCAAACATCCTTGCCCGAAATGGGTGTGCTCAGACGGTTGTAAAGCCCCGCAATATAAGTTCCTGGATAATTTATTTTGTTGGCATCGCTCTCGTCCATGGCACCCCGCGTGCCGAAATATCCATTTCCAACGCTTAACAAGGCTTCGCGGGTACGTTCTTTAGCAGGCTCGTAGGTATGATATGTTATATTCCAACCATCTTCCTCAATTCCATCCACAAACCAATTATTCAAGGCTTCGAGCGAGGTTTCTGAAATATCATCAACAACAATATCGGCACCGTTTACAAGTAATTCGTGTTTGTTCTCTTCGCGGGCAATGCCCAAAACAAGCCCAAAATTTCCCGCATGTCCTGCTGCAACACCAGATACAGCATCCTCAACAACTATTGCATTATGGGGTTTTACCCCCAAATTGGCTGCTGCGGTGGTAAAAATATCCGGTTCAGGTTTTCCTTTTAGGCCCATTTCGGCTGAAACCACACCATCAACCCTTGTTTCAATTAATGGCATAAGCCCGGCAGCCTCAAGTACGGCTTCACAATTTTTACTTGACGAAGCAACGCCAATCCGTATTCCGGCCTTTTTCAGGTCATGCATCATTTGCACAGTTGACTCATAAACACTTACGCCATCACGTTGCAGCACTTCGTTGAAAGTGATATTTTTCCTATTGCCCAATCCGCACACTGTTTCCAATTCAACATCATCGGAAGGATCGCCAAAAGGGATATGGATCCCACGCGATTCCAAAAATGATTTTACCCCTTCGTAGCGTGGTTTGCCATCTACAAAAGGCAGATAATCATCTTTTTGGGTAAATTCCTTGAAAGTCTCGCCATGTAATTTTTCACGGTACAACAGATAATCGTCGAACATTTTTTTCCATGCATGGCTATGAACCAAAGCTGTGCGTGTTATTACTCCATCGAGATCGAAAATTACTGCTTCGAAAATATATTTTGTTGACATTGGGGAAGGGTTAGAGGTGGGTGGGATTGTTATTTGGTGGTTAATTGGTTGTCATTCGGTGGTTATTGGTGGTCATTCGGTGGTTATTGGTCGTCATTCGGTGGTCATTGGTGGTTATTCGTGGTTATTCGTGGTTATTCGTGGTTATTCGTGGTGGTTGGTGGTGGTTGGTGGATTGATAAAATTTGATTTTTCTGTTTATACATTTTAATCAACTTATAATAAACCAATTAAATCCATAAGGTTCTATTGTTAAAGGCGAGTTGTTATCAAAAACATTTAAACTTTTTCCGGCTAGTGAAGGGAGTTCTATTTTTACAGTTTCCTCAGTCATATTATGGATAATGAGCCATTTTTCGTTTTCATAAGTACGGATAAATGAGAGCAAGTTCCTATTGACGGTGTTGGGCAGGGTGATAAACTCAATGTTGCCGCGCCCAAAAGTTTTGTGCTGGTTGCGGATATGCAGCATCAGCTTTAGCTTTTGATAAATTTTACTGCTCAGGCTTTCAGGATTAGTGAGGTTTTGGGTAAGCTCGGTCCAGTCTATCTTTCCACGGCATAAAAACCTGGTATCATCTTTCCCCGTAAGGGTAATCATTTCGTTATAGTAGGCCTCATCGTTTAGTTTCCCAAATTCGTCGCCGTAGTAAATAACAGGCGTACCAGGCAAGGTTAAAATGATGGAAAATGCTAACAATATCTTACGTTCATCGCGTTGCATCAGTTCAGAAAGCCGAGCTGAAATGCCTTCGCCCAAACGGAAATCCCATTCTGGTTTAAGGCAATATTTTTGATGGATATATTTTCTTTCCTCTTCGGTAACATATACCAATTCGAGGCTCAGTTCGTCGTGGCAACGCAGGAATGTGAACCATTGACCGCTTTTAGGCAATTCGGGTGTAAATTCCCGGGATAAAGTTTCTTCGATAGGTTTGCCACTGTGCATGGCAATGGATTTGTAAATACGTGGCATTAAAGGGAAATGGTACGCAGCCTGACATTCATCGTCCTGGCCCATGTATTCAACCACTTTGGCGGGCTGCTGGCAGGCTTCGGCTAATAAAAGTGAGCCTGGGGTAACATAATCGAGTATGGCCCTAAAAAACTTTACAATTAGATGAGTGTTGGTAAGGTTTTCACATTCCGTGCCTTCTTCTTTCCAGATGTAAGGCGTTGCATCGGCCCTGAAACCATCAACACCTGCTTTTTGCCAGAAGAGCAGCACTTTGCAAATCTCTAAAAGTACTTTGGGGTTTCTATAATTCAAATCAGGTTGGAAATTAAAAAACCTGTGAAAATAATACTGATCGCCTTTTTTCTCCCAGTTCGAGGATTCTATCCCTTTAAAGATAATTCGCGCATCCTTATACAACGTATTATCGTCGGACCAGATATAAAAATCCCTGAACGCGTTGTCTTTCGATTTGGATGCTTCAATAAACCAAGGATGTTCATCAGAAGTATGGTTCATCGAAATGTCGAAAATTACCCTAATCCCTTTATGATGAGCATCGGCTAAAAATTGCATGAAAATCTGTTGATCAACAGTTTTACCTGTTTTGTCCAGCAATTCGGGCCTAATTTTGGTATAATCGCTTATATCGAAACCGGCATCCCGCATTGGCGATTCGAGTACGGGTAACAACCAGATACAGTTAACGCCCAATTCCTGAAGGTAATCAAGCTTTTGGGTCAGGCCAGGAAAATCGGAATTGAACAAATCCGCATAGAGCGAATATACCACTGCATCCTTGTACCAATCAGATTGGTTGGTTTCGTGGTTATTTATAATCCGGTTTTCTTCGATTGAGTTTAAAAAATCCTCCAGGATATGGGTCGAAGCCCAGGGGTAGAGTTTCCCCCAAATATCAAATAACAAACCATGTTGGAGCATAACAATTGGTTATTACAGGATGTAATTGAAAAAGCAAGAAATGAAAAGGGACAGTAAACCTAATAGTAAAACCGAAACTGAAACAATGGGCTAACCCATATTCCGTGTTTAATTGTTTCACATAAGACTGACCTTAAAGAAGAGTACACTCCGAAAAGTCTTTTTTAGCCACAAAGGCACAAAGCCTCTAAGTTTCACTAATATAAAGCTGAATAACACTTTTTTGTGAACCTTTGTGTCATAGTGCCTTAGTGGCGGTTCGTAATTTTTAGGTTATCGGAGCGGACTCAAAGAACAAAATGGAAAAAGTCACAAAAATTTAAAGCATTGTTTTTCAGCGCTTTAATAATAGCTTATTCCTGAATTAGATTTAAAAAAAGGGGCTGTCCCATTACGTTCCAGCCCCTTTTAAAATCAAACAACTCTATTTTTTTCCGTTTTTGGTAACAGTACAGCGCATTGTACCATCAAGGAACAATTTAATTGTATAGTTTCCGGCTGCAGCAACTGCAATATTGGATCCATTTGGGGTTAATGAAGTAATATCACCACCCAAGTTGTAACCCCAATCATCATTTGCCCTGAATTTGAATTCACCGGCAGTTAAATTAAGTGTTGCAGTCATGGCTTTATTTGTTGCATCCCAGGTCATATTCTGATCCGAATCCCATCCACCTGCTGTAGCACTACCAATTACACCCCAACGGTTAGCGGTATAGGTATATTCGTTAGGATGGCTTAGGTCTAAAGCAAAGTAGTAATCAGCAGCCATGGCAATTGGAATGTTTGATCCGCCTGCATCCAAGGTAGCATTGGCAGCAGTGCTACCATAGTTGAAGCCCCAATCATGGTTTGCCCTGAATTTGAATTCACCAACTGCGCAAGCCATTCCACCTCTCCAGGTACTTGTGGCAGGATCGAAAGCAAGGGCAGTTTCGTCGCCCCAGCCACCTGGTGAAGCTGAACCAATAACACCCCAAACTGTAGCAACTGCAGTGTATGTCAAAGCTGAAGCATCTACATTAAGTTTGTAGTATCCTGCAGGGGAAGCGAAATTTCCTCCGCTTGCATCCAATGTGCCTGGTGTTGCGCCAGCACCGTAGTTTGGCCCATCCCAATTAGGTTTGGAAGCAAATTTCCATTCGTTGTTAGCATTGGCCATATAAACATAACCTTCAAGTTTGGTAGGTGCCGAAGAAAGGCTTTTTACAATTGGTGAATTTGCAGGATCCCAATCCTTTAAGGTAGAGCCTGGATAACTTGCTGCCACGTAATTACCTGGAATATACCAAGTCATAACTGAGAGGTAAGTGGTAACTTTTAAAGTTACAACATTCGAATATTGTGGGTTTGTTCCTGGATACGCACCTTGCGTTGCACTCACCCTGAAAGTAATGTCACCGGTTGTATTTGGAGCAACACCTGCATTAATGGCAGCGTTATTCAAATCATTTACGGTAATACTTCCTACAAAAGCAGCTCCAAATTTCAAAACGGTAGGAGATGTAAAAGTACCGTCAGCTTTACCAATCTCTACCGAATATTCGAGAGGGATATTTCCGTATTCAGTAGCATTCCACTGAAAAGCAACAGCAGTCTTTGTAGCATTCTCTACTACTAAGGTTAAAGGGCCGGCTGGTAGGATTGATAAAGTAATAGGAATGATGTAAGGAGTAACAGAAACAGTAACAGAGTTGGATTTATATTGCTCGTTATTGTTGGCATACGATGAAATGATGCGCATTTCGAGTGTATAAGGATTGCTTATGCCCCCAAAACCAAAAACAATCGCGTTGAGTTCTTTTGCAGTAAAGGAAGTGCTTAATACTCCCTTTAATACCCTGGTAACAGGTTTTGCAAAATTCTTACCTGCAGAATCTATTTGAACAACAAACTTTTGATTTGCGGAATCGGTGGCGTAGTTAGGCCATG
Source organism: uncultured Bacteroidales bacterium (assembly GCA_903946925.1). GTDB lineage: Bacteria > Bacteroidota > Bacteroidia > Bacteroidales > UBA4417 > UBA4417. Next base: position 7,209 of record CAJAXK010000378.1, read on the forward strand.
TCCAGTTCAAAGTAAGCGCGGTTTTGCTTGAATCTGCAATTAGAGCGGTTACCGAAGGTGAACTACTGGACAACACAACCCCGTTTCCAGTTTTATAAAGAGGTAAATCCCCTTCTTTCTGGCAAGCAGTGAAAACCATAACGATTGCCACTGTTGCTATTAAAATTTTTACTATGTTTTTCATAATTTACAGTTTAAGAAGAAAAGAAAGGATTTACTGTTTTTCAACATAATATTTACCCAGTTGGAAATCAACGGTAACCTTGTATGTTCCGGCAGTAGCAGGGCCAGGGAATTGTGGGTCGGAATCTTTCATCTCGAAGGTACCCCCTGATACAACGCTTCCATCAAGGGCATGGTATTGCGATCCCCAAACACCCATTTTCTGAACCAGCTTATAACCGCCGCCACCTAACATATCAACAGTAAGTGTGTACAAAGTATAAACGTTAGGGTTTTGTGTAAATTTCTGGGTTACATCGTAAGGAGATGCAAGAGGGTTATTCCATCCTCCAGCAGCAGCATTGCCAACTAACCATAAAGTGCCTTCGGTAGGCACGGCCACCAATGGAGGAGGCATAAATGGGGTAGCAGTCAATTGAAGCACATTTGAGTATAAAGCACCCGAATTATTCTTCAATACTGATTTAATCCTGAACTCGAGGTTATGCGAAACGCCGGTTTTCAGAAGCATGGTATTCGATAAATACGAATTTAATGTGCCGACTTTAAAGGTTACATTGAGGTCGCCAGTGAAGGAAACTGTCAGTTTATTTGGATTTGTAAAATTAGCACCGGTAGTGTCCACCTCAAGGTAGTAGGTAACATCCTGCGAACTTACCCCTGTAGTGAAAGTGTAGTTTGGATTAGTCCAGGAAAACGTTACACAATCTTCTTCTTTAGTGGCATCAGTCAGAACTAGGGCCGTTTTGTTTGAGTTCAATACAGGTGCCGTTCCTCCTTCAAGGTAGATCTTCTTTTCGTCTTTGCTGCACGACCAGACTACAGAAGTCAGGAGTAGGCAGAGAAACATATATTTGGTTTTCATTTTCATAGTTGATTGTTTTAAAGGTCGGGATTAATAACCAATGTTTTGGGTAAGATTGGGGTTGGAGTTTCTGTTTGCAGCCGGAATCGGGTACAGATTGTATTTGCTGTCAACTGCCGTACCTGACGAAACGCTGCCTTTCCAAGGCCATAAATACGTTGAGGTTGTAAGCATGTCGTAACGGATAAGATCGGTACGACGATGGCCTTCCCAGAAAAGTTCGCGTGCCCTTTCGTCCAGAACGCTCTGAAGGGTAAGATCCGATGAATTGAAAGCGGCTGCTCCAGCCCTGGCCCTGATAAGGTTAATGTAAGAAAGGGCAGTAGCTGCATCCCCACCTGCACCGCCCCTTAGTACGGATTCGGCATAGATAAGGTACATTTCAGGCAAACGGAATATCGGGAAATCGATATCGGCATAAGTGGTGGTAGGATCGCTAACACTGCTGCCATCCGACCTCTTATTAACATATTTCTTAATATGGTAACCCGTTGAGAAGTCGCTTATATCAGCCATATTAGGAATATTTCCTTGGGCATCACTGCCTTTAAAAGCAGATGTATAAAAAGCTGCACCTCTTTTATCCTGAGTTGAATCAATATTGCCTGAACCGTCTTTAGGGAATTTGGCGCCAAAAGCCTTTGTGGACCTATAACCAAACCATCCCCCATTAGTTCCAAAATCGGCCGCATCGCCACCGGCAGGAGCGTGAATCAGGAAGGTTGTATTTCCATAAGCTTGTCCACGAAGACCGTCGCAATTTATTGCCCAAATGATTTCATTCCTATATTTATCATTATCGGCCATAAATAATTTGAAGTAACCTGGTTGCAAATCGTAACCGGCATCAATAACTTTTTTGGAATACGTAACGGCGTCAGCATACCTAGGTGTACCGGTGTAAACCGCTGCATTCAGATATAAACGGGCAAGCAATGCCCATGCTGCGGGTTGTTCAACGTGACCATATTCGGCTGATTTGGAAGCAGAAAGTTCTGATTCAATTGCTTTGAGTTCGCTTTCGATATACACGAAAAGGTCTTTACGCGAGATTTCTTGGGGCAGGAAAGTGCCTATACCATCAGCTTCGGTGATGAACGTTGATTTCCCGAACAAGTCAATCATTATCCAATAGTTGAAAGCACGCATAAAACGGACTTCAGCCCTTGATTTTTTAATTTTATCAGCATCAGCACCGGTTATTCCCCTGCCAGCAACCTTTTCGTCAGTTGATTCGCGAAGGTATTCGTTGATGAGGGTGATGTTGTAGATTGGGCGTGCATAAGCACCTTTAATAAATACATCGCTGCTAGTCCATCTCATATAATGGAAATCCCAAATGGTTTGGTCGTTCCAAGCAACAACTGCCTCATCGGTAGGAAGTTCCTGTAAGTTGAAAAAACTCCTGATAAAAGGCACCTGTGAACCTTCGTCCAAGCCACCAGCAATATCTGGCTGGCCACTGGGGCCTTCGTTACCGGTCATAGATAAACCGCCATATACTTTGGCCAATACCTGCATATAACCTTCTGGGGTAGCATATACCTGCTCTGTGGTCAGATCGTTTGGTGGGAACAAATCCAAATTCTTTTTACATGATGTCGCAACTACAAGCGCGGCAAATGCAAAAATTGCTATTATTATTGTTTTGCTTTTCATATAATTCGTTTGTTAAGATTAGAAATCAAGGTTAAAACCTAAAGAATAAATCCTTGGACGAGGATAAATTACGTTATCAACACCAGTTGAACTGGAATTTTCAGGATCTAATCCGGAATATTTCGAGATTACGAAGAGGTTCTGAACACTTGCGGTAATGCGTAATTGCGAGGTCCTATTCTTGAAAATTTTACCTGCATCGTACCCAAAGTTAACATTGTCGAGGCGGAAGAAAGAAGCATTCTCAATGTAGTAATCGGACAGATACTGCATGTTTTGGAACTGGGTGTTGTAATAATCCGTTCCTATATTCCGTATAAAATTAAGTGGGTCTTTCGTAGCCCTCAAAGTACTGTTGTTCGAGTTGTAGTTGTTGTACATGTAATTGCCAACCAGTGCATGGCCAACAATTCCCATGCTCCATTTCTGATAGGTGAGTGATGTATTTACTCCAAACATGAAATCAGGAGCTGGTTTTTTGTAATAATACCTGTCAGCATCATCAATTTTACCATCCCGGCTTAGGTCTTCATACAAACCTTCAATTGGGGCTCCGGTAGTTTTATCATAAACCTGTTTGTAAACAAAGAAACTGTATGGGGCATATCCTACTGTAAACTTGCCGATGTTGTTTCCGGTACCTCCAGAGATAGGGCTAACATCAATTCCTTTAAAATTAGGATCTTGATTTACTAAGAGGTTTGTGATTTTGGTTTCATTATAAGTTACATTGAAACCAAATTCCCACGAAAAGTTATCGTTTTGAACAGGGATTGTGTTTATGGCAAACTCTACCCCTTTGTTTTCCATATTTCCTACATTGGTCAACAATGAAATGTCAAAATTGGCTCCTGGGGCAATAGGCACTGTACTAAGGAGGTCTTCGGTCTTTTTCTGGTAAACGTCAATCGTTCCTGAAATCCTGCCGCTGTAAAAAGCAAAGTCTAAACCTAAGTTCAAAGTAGCAGTGGTTTCCCATTTAATATTGGCATCATACGCCGATGGACGAAGGAATTGGTAGTAAGTAGTTCCAAAATTATATTGGGCTGTAGGTTTACTCTTACTATATTTCATCATATATGGATAGTAATTACCTATATCCTGTTGACCGGTTATACCCCAACCAAGTCGAAGTTTTAAATCGGTAACCACCTGGCTGTTTTTGAAAAATTCCTGGTTCATTTTCCATGCCAATGCAACTGCAGGGAAGTAACCAACGCGGTTTTCGGGCGAAAACTTGGAACTTGCATCCTGACGGATTGAAGCCGTTAACAGGTATTTATCGTTAAAGGTGTAATTCACCCTACCAAAGTACGATTCAAGGCGGTATTCAGGTTTATCAGTATCGAAAGTTTGCAAGGTAGCTGAATCAACTTCACCATCTTCGTTGTAAGAAGGATAATTATAAATATCGGTATAAAAATCCTGGTAGCTGTGACCTCCCAAAATATCTAATTTGCTTTTTGCACTTGGTATATCTTTGGTATAGAACAATGAAACATCAGTTAAGGTATTACTCTTGCCTTGCTGATAATACTGATAGACACCTTTTTTAGGGTTGACACTTGCCATGGTTGAAGGCCTGTTGTCATTTCCCTCGCCATGCATTTTGTCGAGACCTACGTTAAGGAGTACATGCAGGTCAGGAAAAAAATGGAGTTTGTAATCCAATTGCACGTTTCCGATAAGCCTGTTAACCGAGGAAGTGTTATCCCTTAGCTCAAGTAAACCCAGTGGGTTAGGTTGCGAAGCCGGGCCGTTGGTATTGATAGGCACCCCTTTGGAATCCAACCACTCCCAATAACCGCCGTAATTTACATTATCGGCATTCATTACTGGTTGAGTAGGGTCAAAAGTAACTGCCCCGCCAATTGCTCCGCCTTCGTCGGCAAAGCGGTTCTGGGTCATGGTATATTTCAAATTCACATTCAATGCCAAATGATCATCGAGGAATTTTGGCGAAAGGTTGAGCGAACTTGCAAAACGGTTGAAACTATTAGTTTTCAGAACTCCATTTTGTTTAAGGTAACCTACCGAAGCACGGAATGGAATGTTCTTGATACTTCCGCTTGCGCTCAGGTTGTTATCCCAGCTTAAAGCAGTCTGATAAATCTGTTTTTGCCAGTCGGTATTCTCTGTACCTAAAAGTTTTGCATATGTGTCAATGCCAGTAGCTGCTGCATCGGCATTAATCAAGGTCCTGATCTCATCGCCTGTCATCACATCAACATAATTTGCAACCTGGCTAATGGATGGTTGGGTGTTAAAATTGAATTTAACAGCTCCGGCTGCACCTTTTTTTGTAGTGATAATAAGCACACCGTTGGAAGCCCTTGAGCCATAAAGTGCAGTTGCCGAGGCATCTTTTAGTACACTTATCGATTCAATGTCGTTTGGGTTAATGGTATTCAACACGTTGGCTGAACCTGAAAGACCGTTGCCTTCAACAGGCACACCGTCAACTACGATAAGGGGATCGTTGCTGGCATTAAGCGAAGCACCTCCACGGATACGGATTGTGCTTCCGGCACCGGCAGCTCCACCGCTTGAGGTAATCTGCAAACCGGTAACTTTACCCATCAGGAGTTGTTCTGATGAAGCAATGTTCCCTTTTTGAAATTCTTTTGCCGTTACCGATGTAATAGTACCGGTGAGATCGGATTTTTTCTTGGTGCCATAAGCTACCACAACAATCTGATCAAGCATTGTTGATGATTGGGTAAGCGATACATTTACCGTTTGCTGGTTTGTAATGCTTACTTCCTGGGCATCGTAGCCAATAAAAGAAAAGGCCAGGATTGAACCCGACTTAACTTTTAAAGTGTACTTGCCATCAATGTCGGTTAAGGTGCCAATGGTAGTGCCCTTTACCTGTACGGTTGCACCGGGCAGCGAGAGGCCATCCTTAGCATCCAAAACTTTTCCTGATACCTGAATATCCTGTGCATAAGCCTGAAAGGCAAATGCCCAAGCCATAAACAGCAGCAGGATCCTGAAAGAGATTAAATTTTTCTTCATAGATCTGACTTTCATGTGATTGAACAATTGGTTAATTATTGGTTGAATTGATGATTTGTGAAATTACTGTGAGTTTATAATTTGTATTATACCTTATTATTTAACGTGGACCAAAAATTGCCGAAAATTAAAATACATGAATAAAAAGTATTCAACGAGGAAACATCCTTTTTATCAATTACTTTTTAAACATACATTCGAAACAACAGCGCAAAGCTAAAAAAAGAATAGTACCCTTGTATGTTTATTTGTCTCTTTTTTAAAGGTTTCTGATATTTATTTTTAGAAAACGTTTTCGCAAACGTTTGCGAAAACTTAATGAAATGATAATTTTTTGGTAATAATACCGGATAGTGCCAGAATTAGATAAAATACTGATTATCAATATATCTTATTGTAATTTTAACACTAACCCTAATAATTATATTTTGGGGCCAAGCGGTGCCGTATTTGTTTTCATCCGTTATGTGCAAATTTTTGCGAACATTTGTTCGGCTCGATTTTTTTTCGTTTACACCTTTATTATTTTAATGGGGCTAATGTTTTGAATAACAATTGGCAGAAAACGAAACAGTATAAAAACGAGAAGCCATTTTATATGTTGTTGGTTTCTTTAGATTATGTATATTGACTTTGTTTGATTAAAAATGCCCAAATTTCACTTACGGCTTTTTACGCCCTATGCTACGGTGAACCTGCCGAACGGCCTGTTGAAGTGTACTATTTATTTTCAGTGGTTTATATTCGTACATCGTAAATAGAATTAACACCCAACTCATCGGATAGATTATAAATATTGCTAACTTTGCTTCTTTAGCCCCGATTGTTTCTCAAGGTTTGTGTTCGTTAAAAACAAAAAAGTGTTGAATCTTATCGAGGGATACAATTTTATTGATGGGATTCCAAACGGTTTTACAGCCTATTTAGGAAAGAACAATATTTTTGGGGAAAGCCAGAAGGTGGCGTGGTGAACCTAAAAACAATTTCTCAAATAAAAACATCGGTTTTGATGGGAGCTAAATGATCTGATATGGTTTTCCTTTAGTAAGATGGGAAACCATTTTTAAGTAAACTTCGATCTTTTGACTCCTAAATGCCTAAAAGTCTAAATGCCTAAAAGCCTAAAACCCCATTCAATTCGTTTTAAAACACGAAAATAAAGGGCCATATAAAACCTACTAAAATTGACAGTATGAAAATGATTAAGCCATTTCTTATACCTAAACTATTGGCGTTCCTGTTGTTTCCAGCTTTTATCTTTCTTAATCCGATAAAATCAATTGCCCAGTTTGTTAAAGGTGCTGATATAGGTTGGTTGTCGCAGATGGAAGCCACGGGATACAAATTTTACGACTCAACCGGTGTCCAGAAAGAATGTCTTCAAATTCTCAAAGATGCAGGCATCAATTCCATTCGGTTGAGGGTCTGGGTCAATCCGTCGAATGACAAAGCAAGCGGACACTGTAGTAAAAAAGAAGTTGCAGCCATGGCATTAAGGGTTAAGAACTTGGGGATGAAGCTAATGATTAACTTCCATTACAGCGATTCATGGGCGGATCCAGCACAACAAACCAAGCCTGCTGCATGGCAGAACCATACTTTCAGCCAATTACTGACCGATGTTTATAACCATACTTATGAAGTATTGGATACCCTGAAAACATTAGGTGTAAAACCCGACTGGGCGCAAATTGGAAATGAGATTCCGGGCGGAATGCTTTGGCCCGATGGAAGCACATCGAATTGGGGGCAACTGGCACAATTACTTAATAAAGGCTATGACGCCACTAAAGCTGTTGACAGTTCGATAAAAGTAATAGTGCATATTGATAAAGGAAATGACAATGGGCGATTCAGGTATTTTTTCGATAAGGCAACTTCGTATAATGTAAGGTACGATATTATCGGTGCCTCCTATTATCCATATTGGCTGGGAAGTGATTATACGGCTACCATTAATGATTTGGGCAACAACCTGAACGACATGGTTAGCAGGTATGGAAAAGAAGTTATGGTGGTGGAAGTCGGCGGCGATTATACCTTGGTTCAAAATACTTTTGACATGCTTGTAGCTGTTATCAAAAAAGTAAGTGCAGTTCCAAACCACAAAGGCTTAGGCGTAATGTACTGGGAACCGCAGGGTGCGAAATCATGGAGTGGCTACCAGTTAAGTTGCTGGGGTTCGGACGGAAAACCCACCAAGGCACTTTATGCATTTTTAACCGACCCTTCGTTGGGTATAAATACGATTAAAAATGGAACCCGGTTTAAAATTTATCCAAATCCCAATTTCGGAGGGCTGCTTAATGTGGAATTAACCGGCATGAAGGGCATTAGCACGCTCCAGATTTTGGATGTTAATGGCAAAATAGTCAGGGAGAAGAAGCTCGAAAACCAACCAAGTGCTTGTTTGGATGTAAGGCAGCTCCATGGCGTTTATCTGATTAATATCAATAACCAGGAAGAAAGTATAAGCCAGAAAATTTTCATCAATTAATTCAGCATAAACTATTACACAAAAATTTGGTTCCTGTTTCTGCCTTTTGTTGCAGTTGAAAATAGTCAAAACAATATTTTCATTGTTTTTAGAAATCAGCAATTAGGATTATATTTCCTGTGTTAAGTGTTGTTTTACTAAATGTTAGAATGTTTTGCACTGAAGTTAGTGCTGAAAAGTTCCCATTTGAGTTTTTCCTTTCTTCGGGCAAAAAGGTTTTTCTCAAAAAAGCTATTGCTAATAATATTCCGGAATAATTACCTCCACCCTATTTATTAAACAAGAATATAGTAACGGATTCCTGAATGCAAAACTCTTTGCCCGAAATGACTAAGTGGCAAGAAAACCCTAATTTTGCCAAAAACAACATTTCATGAACGACTCTACACCAGCTAACCGCACTGAACTCTCCGCTTTGGGCGAATTTGGGCTGATAAAGCATCTTACCCAAGCATTTATAAATGAGCAGCCATCAACCATTAAAGGCATAGGCGACGACGCAGCTGTTATCGACTATGGCGAAAAAGTTACCTTGGTTTCCACTGATTTGCTTGTCGAAGGTGTTCATTTCGATTTATCGTATATGCCTTTGCGGCACCTTGGATATAAATGCGCAGCGGTAAATTTTTCGGATATAGTTGCCATGAATGGAAAGCCCCGGCAGCTTTTTGTAGGTATTTCGGTTTCGAACCGTTTTCCGGTAGAAGCACTTGAAGAAATTTATGAAGGAATCCGCCTGGCTTGCAAACGCTATCATGTTGACCTGGCCGGCGGCGATACAACCTCTTCGTTGCATGGATTATTCCTTTCGCTTACCGTTACCGGAGAGGCCGAAAAACAAGATGTTGTATATAGGAATACGGCAAAGGAAAATGATTTAATTTGCGTAAGCGGCGACTTGGGAAGTGCGTATATGGGTTTGTTGTTGCTTGAGCGCGAAAAGAAAGTTTATCAGGCCGACCCAGCCATGCAACCCGATTTGGCCGGATACGACTACATCCTCGAACGGCAACTTAAACCCGAGCCAAGAACGGACATCCTCGAATTGCTAAAATCGGCCGGAGTAAAACCTACTGCTATGATTGACGTTTCGGATGGCCTGGCTTCTGAAATCCTTCACATTTGCGAGGATTCCGGATTGGGGTGCAGGATTTATGAAGATAAAATCCCTTTAGATGCCATGACCATTGCCGCAGCCGAAGAGTTTAATATACAGCCTGTTACAGCAGCTATGAATGGTGGCGAGGATTATGAATTGTTGTTCACCATTAATATGAACGATTTCGAAAAAGTGAAAGGGCTTGAAGGAATAAGCATTATTGGCCATACAACCGAGGCAAATGCAGGGGTTTTTATGGCAAGCAACAATGGACCGCTTATAAAAATTGAAGCTTTAGGCTGGAATCACATGAGGGATGTTGAATAAGGAATTTGAAAACACACCTGGATTGAGATTAGGTCAAAGTGCAAAAGTCAAAAGTTAAAGGTCAAAGTTAAGACCAAGGATATATTCACTAAAAATAGTGGCTAAATTGATGGTGGATGACTTAGTTTTGAAAAATTGAAACAAACTGCAAATACTGTTAATACATCACCTTTGCCGTTTGCCTTCTAACCTTTGCCTTTTGACCTAGATCCTCGCAAAAGTTAAAATTTGATTTCTCAAAAACAATAACTTGAAAGATTAGCTCCTAAACCCTAACCCCCAACCCCTAAAACCTTTCTTTCCACGCTTTGTCAAAATATTCAATACATATCCAAAATATTGTCCGCGAGCTGCCCGACAGCCCGGGGGTTTACCAGTATTATGATAAGGAAGGCAAAATTCTTTATGTAGGCAAGGCTAAAAACCTGAAGAAAAGGGTTTCATCGTATTTCAGGCGCGACGAATCACTGATTGGTAAGGTCAAAATTTTAGTGCAGAAAATTGCCGACATCCAAATTGTGGTAGTACAAACAGAGTTGGATGCTTTGCTGCTGGAAAACAACCTGATAAAAAAATATCAGCCGCGCTACAACGTGATGCTGAAGGATGATAAAACCTATCCCTGGATTTGCATCAAGAAGGAAGCTTTCCCACGCATTTTCCCGACAAGGAACCGGATTAACGATGGTTCGGATTATTTTGGCCCTTATGCTTCGGGTAAAATGATGCATACCTTGCTTGAACTTATCAGGCAACTTTACCAGATACGCAGTTGTAGCTTAAACCTAAATGAGTCCAATATAAAAAGCGGAAAGTATAAAGTTTGCCTCGAATTTCATATCCACAATTGCCTCGGAGCCTGCGAAGGCATGCAAACCGAAGAAGATTACGCTCAGTCGCTGCAAGAAATAAGGAATATACTTCGCGGGAATATTTCGGCAGTGAGGCAACACCTTTCGGGCATGATGAAAGAATATGCTGAATCGTACCAGTTTGAAAAAGCCCATGTTGTAAAGGAAAAAATTGAATTACTGGATCGATACCAAAGCAAATCTTCGATTGTAAGCCCATCCATACATAATATTGATGTTTTCTCTTATGTTGATGACCCAACTGCCGCTTACATCAATTTCATGAAAGTGATAAGCGGGTGTATTATTCAGGCACATACGGTTGAGCTTAGGAAAAAATTGGACGAATCGCCCGAGGAACTCCTGCTGCTGGCCATTACCGAAATACGCGAACGGTTCGATTCCGACGCACCCGAAATAATAGTACCTTTTAAACCGGAAGTTGAATTCCCGGGCGTAACCTATACCAAGCCCATACGGGGCGAAAAGAAAAAACTACTCGAACTATCCGAACGCAATGCCAAATATTACCAGCTCGAAAAACACAAACAAATGGAACGTGTTGATCCCGAGCGGCATACCACACGAATTATGGAGCAAATGCAAGCCGACCTGCGTTTAAAAGAACATCCGGTGCGTATAGACTGTTTCGATAATTCGAATATTCAGGGCGCGTATCCGGTGGCTGCTATGGTGGTTTTTACCAATGGCAAACCCGACAAAAAGGAGTACCGGCATTTTAATATAAAAACGGTTGAAGGTCCCAACGATTTTGCATCCATGGAAGAGGTGATTTACCGCCGTTACAAACGTGTAATTGACGAAAACCAACCTTTGCCGCAGCTTATTGTTGTTGATGGCGGCAAAGGCCAACTGAGTTCGGCAATGGAAAGCATTGACAAACTTGGGCTACATGGCAAGGTGGCCGTTATCGGTATTGCAAAAAAGTTAGAAGAAATATACTATCCTGGCGATTCGCTGCCGTTGTATATTGATAAAAAATCGGAAACACTGCGTATTATCCAGCAATTGCGCGACGAAGCCCACCGCTTTGGCATCACACACCACCGTAAGCGCCGCGAAAAAGGAACTATCAAAACCGAACTTACCGAAATTGCCGGTGTTGGTGAATCCACTTCAACGCTTTTGTTACAGAAATTCCGTTCGGTAAAGGGAATAAAAGGTACAAGTCTGGCTGATTTGCAGAAAGTTGCAGGCTTGGCCAAAGGGAAAATAGTATTTGAGTATTTCCATCAGGAGGATTCTGAGTAGTTGCTCCAAAAAGTTTATAATTCTCTATTCTTTAATTGTATAAATACTGAAAAGCAACCTACCTTTGCTTACCAGTTCTATCTAAAAAAACTGCTTTTTGGCGACAATGCTACCTATGACAACACTCGGTTTTTTTATTTTGCCATTCTGATTAAATAAACCCAAGCAATGAAAACCTACTTTCTTATCTCATTTTGCCTTGTTTTTTCACTTGTTGTTTCGGCACAAAACTTTCAACGTGTGCCCAATGTTGATTTAAAAGGAGGATATTTGGGTTTTGCATCCTGGTGCGATTATAATTCGGATGGGCTTCTCGATATTTTTGTAACCGGTGAGGATTTTGGTGGCGATTTTCAACATGCCGAACTGTATAAAAACAATGGCGACAAGACTTTTTCGGAAAGCAATATCACCAACATCCCACGTGTGATTTATGGCGATCAGGCTTGGGGGGATTACGACAATAACGGCACCCCCGACTTGCTGTATGCAGGAACTCGAAGCGGTTTTTCAGAAGCCAATATCACCAAATTGTATAAGAATATCGGTGGCATCGACCTTGTTGAAGTCCCAAACATCTTGCCATCATTGGATAAATGCACCCTCGATTGGGTGGATGTCAACAACGATGGTTTAATTGATATTTATCTTCAAGGCATAAACTCGAGCAACCAGTTCGAAATGGGAATTTATAAAAATATGGGTCAGGACAGCTTTGTAAAAATCGAGGTTGACTTAAATGCAATAAGCGGTTCGTATGTGAATTGTGGCTCAAATTCCGCCAAATGGGCCGATTTTGATAACGATGGCCTCAAGGATGTTGTGATGGGCAAGTCAACAAATCAAACATTTAGTCTCGAATTTTATAAAAATCTCGGAAACTTCAAATTTCAATTAATAGATATTGGTTTGCCAAACCTCAATTATGTAAAACTTGCCACAAGCGATTTTAACCAGGATGGATTGATGGATTTTGTTTTTATTGGAAGCACACAACCAAGTTTGATTTCGAGCGATGTTACTGCTGATATACACGTATTTATCAACCAGGGCGGAATGAAATTCACTGAGGGTTTTACGATAAACAATGTAGGTGCATTTATCAACACATTGGATGTTGGCGATATTGATAACGATGGATTTCCTGATATAATGCTTTATGGGGCTGGTGGCTACACGCGAAGCTTGAAACTCTATAAAAACAAGCGCGATGGCAGCTTTGGGTATATGTCGCATTTTATTACCGATTCGGATAGTGGTGGTGCAAGTTTCGGCGACTTTGACAACGACAACGATCTGGATATTTTGTATTATGGCCGCATGTATTACCCTAACGAATTTGAAACTACCTGCGTTTACGAAAACAATTCGGTTACTACCAACAGCCAGCCAAGCGCACCCGACAGCATAAAAGCTTGGGCACAAGACAACGATTTGAATATCAGTTGGAACAAAGGCAAAGATGATGCAACCTTGCCCACAGGCCTGTATTATAACATGAACATCGGCACAAGTTCAAATCCCAATTTATTGCTTTCCGGATGCTCGCTCGATGGAAAACTTAAAACGCCCAATACAGGCAACATGGATCAAAACCAATCCTTTTGGTATTTAAACTTCCCTGAAGGCAATTTTCAAATTACGCTTCAATCCATTGATAATTCGTACAATGCATCTGGTTTTTCAGAAGCAAATAATATATGTTTCAAAAAAACTACACATATATTCGGCGATTCAATTTTAATTTGTGAGGGTGAAAATGTGGTTTTATCTGCTCCAGCAGAATATCCTGGATATTTATGGAACACAGGGAGCACGGCCCAAACCATTGTTGCTTCCGAAACAGGTTTGTACAATGTTAACCTATTGCATCCCGATGGCTGTATCAGTTCCGAAACCGTTTTTTTGAAAGTGCAGGCTAAACCTGAGTTTTATTTGGGTTCCGACACCACCATCACAACCAAGGATTCTTTGGTTTTATCGGCCTATCAGCCCAATGCTACGTATTTGTGGAGCGATAATTCGCAGGATTATCATTTGCTTGTCCGAGGTGAAGATGAAGGTTTGGGCAAACATACTTTCTGGTTAAAAGTTACCAATCAATATGGATGCTTTAACCTCGATACCATAGTTGTAACTGTAATAAAGGAAACGGGCAATGATCCTGCGGAAAACATGAAAGTGTATCCAATCCCGATTCAGGACGATTTCACCATCGAAAATGAGGAAGTAATTACCGGCACAACAAAAATAACTATTGTAAACACCTCTGGCAATTTGATTTATCAGGATTTTACGGAGCGGATGGAAAAGGTCGAAATAATTAAATTGCCGGATTTAAACAACGGGGTTTATTTTTTGACCATCGAAAACAAGGCAAGTGATATACACCAGGTTTTTAAATTGGTTAAATGATTGTAGGGTAATACTAACTATAAGAGTGCTTTTTTGTACGTTTGCCGATAAAAACATAAGTATGCTCAGCAAACAACGCATCCCCGATTTAATCGTAATACTGGCTTTAGGGCTTATTTTAACGCTGTTGAATTATACCGGCACAATTGGAGTGATTTCCGATTATCCATTTATCTTTATGCTAATCATGTATTTTGTGGGCCGAGCCGTAACATGGTATGTGATAAACAAACATTTTGAGGAGGATGGGGATGGGGAATAAATTTTTCCATCTTTGAATAAATAATAATAAATTTGACGGTTCAAAATAAAAACACTACCCATGTTAATAAAACATATACTGGTAATTTATCCCGAGGTTGATATAACCAAAATAGCGGTTTACCGTAATGTAAGCCTTATTTTCCTGAAATCAATACGCCATAAACCCGAAGCTTTGGCTGGGTTTGCCAACGTAATTGCCGAACTCGATTATCGTACAGGCATGATTATGGAAGAATTGAAAAACAACCAGATAGACCTTGGCGATATTTCGGTGGTAATGGCCCGCGGTGGTTTGATCAAGCCGTTGCAATCGGGTGTTTATCAGGTAAACGAAGCTATGAAACGCGACCTTCGCGTTGGGGTTATGGGAATGCATGCCACCAATCTGGGCGGATTGATCGCCGATAAAATAGCCTCTCTTTTGCCCGATGCAAAAGCATATCTTGCCGATCCGGTAGTGGTTGACGAACTAGAACAAATTGCAAGGGTTTCGGGTTTGCCAGCCATTGAGCGAAATTCTATTTTTCACGCTCTGAACCATAAAAATGTTTCACGCGAATATGCCAAAAGCATCAACCGCAGTTACGACGAACTAAACCTTATTGTTGCCTATATAGGCAGTGGCGGCGTTTCGGTTGGAGCCCATCATGGAGGCAAAGTTGTTGATGTAAACCAGGCTTTTGATGGCGATGGCCCATTTTCGATGACACGTACAGGAGGTTTACCCGTTGGGCAGGTAATCGATCTTTGCTACAGCGGCAAATATACCCGCGACGAAATGCGCAAACTTATTACCGAAAAAGGTGGCATTCAGGCATATTTGGGGACAAAATCGCTTAGTCAGGTTTTATCAATGGTTGATGAAGGCGATGAACAAGCTACTTTTATTGTGGATGCAATGGCCTATCAAATTGCCAAGGAAATTGGTGCCATGGGAACTGTGCTTGAAGGGAAAGTGGATGCCATCCTGATTATGGGTTCCATTATGAACAGCAAATTTTTTACAAACCAACTGATGCGGCGCATCGATAAAATTGCAACAGTTTCGGTTTATCCTATTGTTAACGATCTCGATTCGTTAGCCATGAATGGTTTGATGATCATGCGCGGAGATGCTGAAATCTTTGAATACGTGTAAGTATGTAGTTGCATATCATGGCCTTAAAAGCATATCGAACTTTTAAGCTGAGGGCTTTGATTGGGTTTTGCACCTAATCAAAGAATAATTTGTGGGATTTAAAAATAATCCTCATACCCTATTTGAATCATTTATAATGTGGTGCATAGCATTTGTTAGCGTAACAAACTGCTGAACATTAAGTTGTTCGGCGCGTTTTCCAGCAAATTCCCCGTTGTAATCACCCAAAGGTTTTAGTGCATTGTGAAGGGTTTTCCTCCGCTGGTTGAAAGCAGTTTTCACAACCTGCAAAAGCAGTTTTTCACTGCAGCCAAGTTCGGTGGTTTGGTTTCGCTGCAAGCGGATAACGGCAGATTGTACCTTTGGCGGTGGGACGAAAACTGTGGGTTCAACGGTAAACAGATATTCGATATCGTACCAAGCCTGGAGCAAAACGCTCAGGATTCCATAATCTTTTTTTCCGGGAGGGGCAGCAATACGCACCGCGACTTCTTTCTGAAACATTCCAACTACTTCGTTAATTTGGTCGTGGTTTTCGAGCACACGGAATAAAATCTGGCTCGAAATATTGTAGGGGAAATTTCCTATTACCGAAAAATGACCATCAAACAAGCTTGTCAGGTCCATCCTAAGCATGTCAGCTTCAATCAAACCTTCGCCCAATTGAGGGTAGTTTGTTCGTAAAAAAGCGGCTGATTCCCTATCAATTTCTACAGCGATAAATTTTCCAAAACCCCGGTTTAACAGATACTTGGTAAGCACACCTGTTCCAGGCCCAACTTCAAGCACTTGTTTGGTTTGTGGCGATAGGCTTTCGGCTATTTTGGCTGCGATGTTTTCGTCTTTTAGAAAATGCTGCCCAAGGTGTTTTTTTGCTCTAACTTCGTACAAAGGGGTTGGGTTTTTGGGGTTGGGTTTTAGTGAGGGGTGGTGGGGTGAGGGGTGACGGGGTGAGGGGAGACATGGAGAGGGGAGACATGGAGATATTGGAAAATATAAATTATTCTGGGTTTACAGTAATCTGACAATCATGCATTTATTCAATACCACATCCGAAATCCGAAATCCGAAATCCCACATCCCACATCAATTAACCGGATCATTCCTCAACGACCTAAACCTTTTTCTAGCCTCCACAACATAAAGGCTACCTGGATATTGTGTTAAAATCGTTTCGTACAACAGCATAGCTTTAGGTTTATCGTTTAGCTGGCTTTCGTATAAACTGGCCAGGCTAAACAGCGCATCATCGCCCAGAAGATCGAGAGGGAATTTCTCAGTTATTTCGGTATAGTATTTTGCGGCATTCTCAAACTTTCCATTTTTTGAGTTTATTTCGGCCTTTTTAAACAACACATTGTCGATAATGGAATGCATTGGATAAAGCGTTAATGCGGAATCAAGCACCGCAAGGGCATCATTATCGCGATTCCTGAATTCGAGCAAATCGGCTTTCGCGAACATGTTTAAAGGAGTTGTAACGCTGTCTTCTTCAATATTATCGCTAATCATCAACGAAAGTTCCAAAGCATCGTTGGCTATCAGTTTGGAGGTTGCAGCTTTCAGTATATCCAATTGGGCACGCGCCCAGTCGAATTCGCCAATATAAAAGGATAGTTTGGCATTCCTGAATTTTGCCTCATGTCCAAGTGGTTCGTTTTTGAAAGTTTTTTCCACTTGCGAATAAAGCAAAGTTGCCTCCCATTGTTCATCCGAAAACAGGTAAATATCGGCAAGTTCTAGCTTGCATTCAGCCTGGTTTTGCAAAGCTGCTTTCGGGATGTTAATAGCCTCCAATAGAAGTTCGATTGCTTCATTGGTTTCGCCCAAATAAAAAGCTTGCAGATGCGCCAGGTTGAGGATAAGCGGAATCGTGAAAGGGGTTTTTCCAAGATCGGCAAGCAAGCCGGAATACTCTTGTTTCATTGCCAATAGCTTGCTTTTATCCTGCGAAAACGATTTCGTATATTGTTTGAACTCAGTATTTATCTGCTCAATACGGCTACGCATAACCAATTCCTTGTTGGCATTTTTTTTAATGATGTATTTGTACCCGTCAATAGCGGCATCAAAATCCTCGTTGCTTACACACAGCGCGGCAAGGTCGAAAATCCGCTGCCCGTTTTCGCCATAACGGCGATCCAAAGCTTTGGCCTGAAGCAGTGCAAACGGAAAATCTTTCTGCTGTATAGAATGCCAAAGCAACAATTCGTTATAAAGAATTTCGTCAGGTTTCTGCTGCGACTTTTTTAGGAGTATTGAGCGGTAAGCCTCATTTTTCGAATTGTCAACATCATCGCTAAGCCATGCCTGCAAACGGTTCTGCACCATACTCATCTGCTGCTGGTTCGATGCCAATAGGTTGAGATATTCATCAATCATGTTTTCGGTGCTTCCCAACGACTCATAAGTATATGCCAACTCAAACGAAAAAGCTGCAGGATCTTTGAGCAATTCACGCCCCCGAAGGTAAGTGCGTATCATGTAATCTGTTTCCCTCCTGTTGGCAAAGGCATTGGCAAGGTTGTAAACCTGTATGTTGTCGGCTTTCAAATCTTTAAGGCAGGTTTCATAAATTTTGCGGCCTTTCGGAATATCGCCATCCATAATATTCAAATATCCCATGTCAACCTGAAAACGTGGATCGTTAGGATTGGCTTTTAATTGCTTTTTTATGGCTTTCCCTGCTTTTTCGAAATCCTTTAGCTCAAAAAGCGTATTAATATAATATATGTAGTTGAACTGGCTTGGGTTGCGGTTAAATAGCGCCTCAAAAGTTACAAGCGCCTTATCAAAGTCTCTATTGTTATAATATTGAACCCCAAGTTGTTCCTCCGTTTGTTGGGCAAAAAGCCTATCAGGAAATACCGTCGCCAGTAAGCCTATTGCGAAAAACAGAAAGAGAGTCTTTAGGTTCATGTTTTAAATTAATGAGGTGAAAGGAGACAAGGGGAGGGGAGACAAGGGGAGGGGAGACAAGGGGAAGGGAGAGGAGAGACAAGGAGATTTATTTCAAAATCAGCAATCCGACATCAGCAATCCGACATCGCACATCCGAAGTCCGACATCCCACATCCGACATCCCACATCCCACATTCGACATCCCACATTCGACATCCGCAATCCGCAATCCGACATCCGACATCCGCAATCCTTTTTATTTAATCCATTCAAAACCCGTGTAAGGAACAAGTGCTTTTGGTATTCTGATTCCTTCAGGGGTTTGGTTATTTTCGAGCAAGGCTGCAACAATGCGTGGTAAGGCCAATGCACTTCCGTTCAGGGTATGGGCAAGGCGGGTTTTGCCTGCGCTATCTTTAAAACGCAGTTTCATGCGGTTGGCCTGGAAGGACTCGAAATTGGAAACAGAACTAACTTCGAGCCAACGTTTTTGTGCGGCCGAAAACACCTCAAAATCATACGTCAGTGCAGATGTAAAACTCATGTCGCCACCACAAAGCCTGAGGATACGGAAAGGAAGCTCCAATTTACGCACCAGGCCTGTAACATGTTCGCGCATGGTTTCCAAAGCTGCGTACGAATTGTCAGGGTGCTGTATCTGTACAATTTCCACTTTATCGAACTGGTGCAAGCGGTTTAGCCCGCGCACATCCTTGCCATACGAACCAGCTTCCCTGCGGAAACATTGCGAGTAAGCCACATTTTTAATTGGGAAATCGGTTTCTTTTAGTAACAGATCGCGGTAAATATTGGTAACAGGAACTTCGGCTGTGGGGATAAGGTAAAAATTGTCGAGGCCAACGTGATACATCTGGCTGTCCTTGTCGGGCAATTGTCCGGTTCCATAACCCGATGCTTCGTTAACCAAAAGGGGCGGTTGTATTTCGAGATAACCAGCCTCAACGGCTTCGTTCACAAAAAAGTTGATCAATGCGCGTTGAAGCCTTGCTCCCTGACCTTTGTAAACCGGAAAACCAGCACCTGTGAGTTTCACACCCAACTCAAAATCAATAATATCGTATTTTGAAGTTAGTTCCCAATGCGGTACGGCATCCTCGCCTAGGGCCGGGATTTCTCCTTCGCTGTAAATTGTAACATTATGCTCCGGAAGATACCCTTGAGGTGTTTCGGGGTGTGGAAGGTTTGGAAGCGTAACCAGCAAATCGTTTTGTTCTTTTTGCAGGGCATCGAGTTTTTCGGTTACTTCGCGAGCCAAGGTTTTAAGTTCGGCTGAGCGGGCTTTTAGCGCATTGGCTTCCTGCTGACGGCCTTCCTTGAACAAATTGCCAACTTCGCGTGCAATCTGGTTCGATTCGGCAAGGTTATCGTCGAGCTGTTTCTGGGTTTCGCGCCTGTTTTGGTCGGCTTCCAATATTTTTTTGATAGTTTCACGTGCTTCAACACGTTTGATGGCGAGACGTTCTATTACAAGTTCGACATTTTCACGTAAAAAGGATAATTCGAGCATTTCTTTGGTTTTTTATGTTTTTGGGTGATAGGGAAATTTGGTTTTGGGATGGGGTTCAAGTGCTGGATGCCGGGTTCCGAGTGCCAAGTTCCAGGTGCTGGGTTCCAAGCTGGGTGCATTTTTTTTAGACTGAGTCAACTCCGACAAGTGTTTTTTCGCCACAAAGACACAAAGGTTCTAAGTTTCACTAAGTTCACTAAGTTTATAGTGCTAAATAGCAATGTTCTGTGTTCTCAGTGCCTCCGTGGTTTTCTTTTTTTTGTTTTATCGGAACGGGATCAAGACTGCAAAAATAAAAAATCCCCTGACGTGAACGTTCAGGGGACTTCATTATAAGTGTGTCGAACAGCAGCATTTGCTGCCCATGCGCTTATTCGCCCTGAATAGGATGAACCGAAACGTATGATTTGTCGTTCGCCCGTTTTTTGAACTGAACCATTCCATCGCATAAAGCGAAGATGGTATGGTCTTTCCCAAGTCCTACATTGAGGCCTGGGTTGTGAACTGTGCCACGCTGCCTGATGATGATGTTGCCTGCCTGGGCGAGTTGTCCGCCATAGATTTTAACACCAAGACGCTTGCTATGTGATTCCCGGCCGTTCTGCGAACTACCGGCACCTTTTTTGTGAGCCATATCTTTTGAATATTAGGAGTTACAATTATATGTTTATTGCTTCAATTTTTACTTGGGTAAGATTTTGGCGGTGCCCGCTTTCTTTCTGATACCCTTTACGGCGTTTTTTCTTGAAGATTTTTACTTTGTCGCCACGGAGGTGGGCAAGTATGGTTGCCGAAACCTTTGCGCCATCAACAAGCGGCGTCCCTATGGTTACTGTGCCTTCGTTATCCAAAAGCAATACTTCGCTGAATTCTACTGTCGAACCTTCTTCCCCTTTCAGGCGGTTCACGTAAAACTTCTGATCTTTTGCAACTTTAAACTGTTGCCCGGCTATATCTACTATCGCGATCATTATTTAACTATTGTGTTTTTGTTCGTTAAAATGGAGCGCAAAATTACAACTTTTTCAATACGAAAACACATGTGCATCAAAATTTTACAACTTTTTTCCATGAACATTATAATACAAGAATAAATTAGCTGTCTGGCAACTTTTTATCCTTGTATCTGAATTGTTCAACTATTCAATATCCGCTTTTTTACCCTTCACTTTCCCTCTGTTCCCCACACCTCTGATTATTAAAACCTCGACCAATTTTAATGCAACCCCAACAATCTTGTTTTTTCTGTATCGCTCTGGCAAAAACCTGATAATAAAATCGTTGGCCATATTTAGGACGGAGGATATATCGCTGTTCTTTTCTGGAGTATAAGGAAGGATTTCGTTGGCTAAAATTTCGGGGATGTTACTTTTTATTGCTTCAAATTTGTAGCTTATCAACTTTTCCTGATAGGCACAAAAGGTTTGAAGTTCTTGCTTTCGCTGGATCAATTGTTCAAGATTGCTTGTTTTATTGGCCGGCTTCTTCATTTTCGCCCTCCTTTCTGGTTAGTTCACCAATAATCCGGTCTATTATATATTTTTCCATAAAATCCTTTTTCCGGGTGATCACTATCGCAAAAAGCAAAAGATAAAAAGCAGTAACTATGAGAAAACCTATAGCTATGCTGTCGAAAAGCTTGCCCAAATAAAACCCTGCACTCATACTAAGGAAAAATAACAGAAAAAAACCGAGCAGTGCCACCACCACTGATGAAAAAAGGGCTGCGGTAACTTTAGCTATTTTTTCAAATACCTCAAGTTTAATCAAATCAATCCTTGCCTCAACGTAGTCGGCAATGAGTTGCTTCATTTCGTTATATGTATTTGGTTGTCCGCTCATGGTTTCAGGATTTTGGTTGGGAATCTGATTCCACTTCGGCAGTACTGCCCCTAAAAGTATCAATAATGTCCTTTGCCTTGCCGAGGCTGTCATCAAAGCCCTGTTTCAGGTTTGTGGCACCTTCTTTAAGGTCGGCAATCAGCTCGTCCTTTTTAGATGAATTAAGGAAATAGCCCAAAGCTGCACCAATGGCTGCACCAGCTACAAAGGCCATAAGTATTTTGCCACTATTTTTTTCGCTCATAATCGACAGGATTTATTTGGTACAAATATACCATGAAAAACAACATAATGCAACTTTTAGATACGGGCTAATGTTTGCGCAATGTTACCTCGACAATCGTAAATTTTAATAACCAATATAAATCAACAGAATAAAAAATGGAAGCAAGGCGGTTAGGCTAAAGGGAATAATTTGGAATGACCGTACCTTGTATTTTTGGTGTAATTGAGGGATTGTAGGCAGCTCTTTGTGTTTTTTCAAATTCCTTAACCCTTCCTTACGTTTTCTATCGTAATTTTATACCCAAATATTTCTGATATGTACTCCAACCAGATTTTTGAAATCTATTGCGCTGGAAAATTCATTCCAACAAGTAAGATCCTTGATATAAAAAACCCATACGACAATAGTAAAGTTGCTAAGACCTTTCTTGCGGGTGTTCCCGAATTTGAAGTAGCAATAGCTGCTGCCCAATCGGTTGAAGAGGAATTGGTTAGTATGCCATCATTTAAAAGGTTCAACATCCTAAAACAAATAAGCGTTGAACTTCTGGATCTTCGCCAGCAATTTGCCGAACTTATCTCTTTCGAATCGGGCAAGCCGATCCGCTATGCTTTGGCCGAGGTTGACCGCTCGATACAAACATTTGCTGTTGCTGCCGAGGAAAGCAAACGACTGCCATCGGAATATTTACAGGTTGATTGGACTCCTGCCGGTGTTGGCAAAGAAGCGCTTTTGAAATATTTCCCTGTCGGGATTGTGGCAGGTATTTCTCCTTTTAATTTCCCGCTAAACCTAGCTGTACACAAAATCGCCCCTGCAATCGCGGCTGGTTGTCCAATTATCCTAAAACCATCGAGCCTTACACCTCTGTCAACACTCATGCTTGCGCAGATACTTGACCGTTCGGGTTTACCCAAAGGAGCAGTTTCTATATTGCCAATGGACAGGCAAACAGGCAATAAACTTGTAACCGATACGCGTATTGGATTGTTGAGTTTTACAGGATCGCCCGAAGTAGGGTGGAAAATGAAAAACGATGCAGGAAAGAAAAAAGTGGTTCTCGAATTGGGCGGCAATGCGGGGGTAATTGTTTCGCATGGAGCTGACCTCGAACTTGCAGCCACTAAATGCGTGGTGGGTGGCTTTGCATATTCCGGACAAGTTTGCATACACACGCAAAGGATTTATGTAATGGAAAATTTGTTTGATGAATTTACTGCCAATTTCATTGAAAAAATGAAGTTGCTTAAAGTCGGTAAACCTCTTGATACTGATACAGATGTAACTGTTATGATTGATGAAGCCAATGCCATTAGGGTAGAAAACTGGGTAGATGAAGCTGTAAAAACAGGTGCAAAAGTAATGGCAGGAGGCAAGCGCGATGGAAGCTTTATGCAGCCAACCGCAATCACCGGCACGCATGAAGATATGTTGGTTTGTGCCGGTGAGGTTTTTGGTCCTGTGGTAGTGATTGAAAAAGTAAAGCGTTTTGGAGAAGCTATTTCTCGGGTAAATACAGGGCGATTTGGTTTACAGGCCGGGGTGTTTACCGATAGCATTGGCGAGATGAATTTGGCATTCAACAAATTACGTGTAGGTGGGGTAATTGTTAACGATGTGCCCACTTTTAGGGTTGACCATACACCTTACGGCGGCGTGAAAGATTCCGGTTTAGGCCGCGAAGGTGTAAAATATGCTATTCTGGATATGATGGAACCTAAGCTGTTAGTTAAGAATTGCTAAGAAAATTGAGGTTTTGTTGCTATATACAAAACCGGAAAATTGTTGCATATAGATTTAACGTTTTTACCACGGAGGCATGGAGTTCACTGAGGTCCACGGAGTAAATTCTCAGGCTTTTCTCTGTGTTCTCCATGCCTCCGTGGTTAATATTTATATTACTAAACATGGGATTTATCCCTTTTACAGAATAATCATTGCCAATTTAAATTCAAAAGGCCCATTTCCACATTAATATTATAATCTTTTAACGAACATGCTTTTTAAAATACTCCCAAAAAGAAAACCTTAAATGAGCCAAATAGCAACAAAAAATGTATCTTTGCAAAAAAGTTAAAACAGAAAACCTAATTCATAACAATATGTCAGACAAAGTATTACAAAGTGTTGCCGCCGGCGTTGTTACCGGGGATGACGTTCAGGAAATCTTTCGTATCGCGAAGCAGAACCATTTTGCACTTCCAGCGGTAAATGTGGTAGGAACCGATTCTATTAACGCGGTGATGCAGGCAGCCCGCGAAGTGAACTCTCCTGTAATAATACAATTCTCGAACGGGGGCGCACATTTTTTTGCAGGTAAATTCTTGGGCAACGATGGCGAAAAAGCTGCTGTTGCGGGTGCAGTTTCGGGTGCAAAACATATTCATGCCTTGGCCGAATTGTACGGAATCCCGGTATTGGTGCATACTGACCATGCTGCAAAAAAACTTTTGCCATGGATTGATGGGTTATTGATAGCAGGCGAAAAACACTTTGCCGAATTTGGAAAACCCTTGTTCAGCTCGCACATGCTCGACCTTTCGGAAGAACCGCTTCACGAAAACCTCGAAATTTGCAAGCAATACCTTACCCGTATGAGCAAAATGGGCATGACCCTCGAAATTGAGCTTGGTGTTACCGGTGGCGAAGAAGATGGCGTTGACAATTCGGATGTTGACAGTGCAAAACTTTATACCCAACCCGAAGATGTTGCTTACGCTTATGAGGAACTGATGAAGATTAGCGACAAATTTACTATTGCAGCTTCGTTTGGCAATGTTCATGGCGTGTATAAACCTGGAAATGTGAAGCTTCAACCGGTTATCCTTAACAATTCTCAAAATTTTGTAGAAAAGAAATTCAATACTGCTTCCAAACCACTCAATTTTGTGTTCCATGGTGGGTCTGGTTCAACACAAGCCGAAATCCGCGAAGCAATTTCGTACGGTGTTGTTAAAATGAATATTGATACCGACACCCAATGGGCAACCTGGAAGGGCATTATGGACTTTTACAAGAAAAACGAAGGCTACCTCCAGAGCCAGATTGGAAACCCTGATGGCGAGGACAAACCCAATAAAAAATACTACGACCCACGCAAATGGCTCAACGAAGCACAAAAATCGCTTATAATTCGGTTAAAAGAAGCTTTTACCGATTTGAATTGCATTGATAGGAACTAATCCTGCTTACCAACAAAGCCTGAAAAACAAAAAAAGCTCCGTAACTGGAGCTTTTTTGCTATTGGGAGCATAGCAAATTATCGTGGTGAAAGCTGCATGGTCTCGAAAGGGTTGATGCTCAGTACAGGCAAGGGCGAATTGTTAACCATCTGCTGGGCATAAGGCCCAACCACCAAGTTGTATGGACTGGTTTCCTGCTCTGTCATAATACTTATCAGATTGGCTTTGACCTTTTTTGCATATTCTATAGTCCCGTTTGTAAGGTTATCGCAGCTCAGGGTATCGCGATGGAAAATAATACCTTCTTCTTCAAGGTATTTGCAAACCTGGTCGGTATATTCGTCAACACGAAGTTTTATTGATTTATATTTAGATGCATAGATTGAAAGCACATAGATTTCGGCATCAAAAAGCCTAGCCAAATATGCGGTAAAAGGGACTTTTTGGCGTGTATCGATTGTGCTGTCGATTGGCATTAAAATGTGGTTTAACGGATGGTTTGGGTTAATGCCGGCACGCAGTGTAATTACAGGACATTTCGACATCGAAATCAGTTTATTGGCATTGCTTCCAATCCAAAATTGCTCGAACCCGGAAGAGCCGTGGGTTCCCATTACAATGCACAGGCTTTCCATTTCCTTTGCCTCATCTATTATTTCGCGGTAGGTTTTGCCTTCGCGAATAACAAAGTCAATGGTCGAATCGGGAAGCTCAGGGCTATATTTTTCAATCAGCTTGCCAAATTGGTTCCTGATTTCATCTATTAAATCGGATGAAGAATCGGAATAAATGGTTTTTTTTGTAACACTCGGGTTGTTGACCCAAATCATGTGAACATCCAAGGTTCCATGTGAGGCAATAGAAACAGCATGTTCAAGCGCGTTTATCGAACAGTCGGAAAAATCAATCGCTGCAATAATATTGGCCATATACTAACTATTTTTAATGATTAACTAATTTTTTGGGGTGGCTAAGATAATGAAATTTAGCAGCCGATGCAAGTGTTTTTATTCGGTTTGTGAAAACTATGGCGTTATTTTGCTTAAAACCGGGTAATAGAGATGGTTTTTAAACCTGCGAAAATAGTGATAAAAATATATAACAACCATTCAATCAATATGTTTGTATAATTAATTATACTAGAAGCAAAGATAAATGCCAGAATGAAAATTTCATCAACAGAATTACCAAAATCCCTTTCCCCAACAAATTAAGCCATTTATTTAAACTTGTTTTGTCGTAAAAAGTATGGATTGCTATTTGCAAAATGTGCTTTTTTTTGAGCGGGGCAATCATGCCAATCGTAATTCCAACATCGTAATTAAAATAAAACTTCAGTAACTATTCACCCTATACCCGAATACCGAATAACATACCATTTTGATTGATTTAGGCTTTTAGGCTATGGGCTTTTAGGGTTTTGCTTTCCCAAAAAATATTGATTTTAATCCCAAATAACCATATTCTGATAATCCCTGACACCCAAACCCCAAATCCTAACACCTAAAAGGCAAATCCCTGAATAGTAAAAACTTCATAATATGGACAGGCTCAAATTGAGAAAATAAAAGAATGCCTGACAAATATGCAGAGGTTACAGAACAATTTTGTCTTTAACAGCGAAGGAATTTGGATAACTTGACGATATCTTTTTTTGAAAACCAACAGCTTCGCTCAAGGTGCGGAAATTGCCAACACGTACACGGTAATAAGGTTCTTTGTAGGATAAATACGATTTCATTTCAGGATTCCCCAAATCGAAATCACCTTTTGCAGAAATGGCTTTATTTTTTGAATTGCTGCCCGAATCGAAAAATATCTGAACCCTATACCCATCAATTTCCGGGTTGTTCAAGCTCATTTTGCGGTATTGATCGGTAAGCTGGTCAATTTTTTCATCTTGCACAACTACCACCGACCCATTGGCTGGCGAAAGTTCCTGCGAATATAAACCGGAACCAAGGAAGCATAACAATAAAAGAAAGGAAAGCGAATGTTTAACCATTTACGCAGTGATGGTTAGATTGTAAAGTTGTTTTTAGGGTGAATGGTTAACACAGGCACCGGCGAATTGTTGACCAATTGCTGGGCAAACGACCCTAAAAGTATTGAATTTGCCTGGTTTTGCACATCAGTCATTATGGCTATCAAGTCGGCATCTACCATACGGGCATGTTGAATGATGTCGGCTGCCAGGTTTTCGCTGTTTATGCTGTCAACTATATAGCTTATGCCTTTTTCGTCAAGTTGCTTTTTTGCTTTTGAAACGTTGTTGTCAACCACTTTTTGCATCGACTTGAGCCCGCTTGAGTTCAAAGCCAATATATTCAGATCGGCACCTGTTGATAAAGCCAATTGTGCAGCGAAAGCCAACTTTTGAATGGTGTGGGTGGAGTGGTCAACCGGTAGAAGTATTTTTCGGTAACCGCGTTTAATATCATAATTATATTTAACGGTAACCACCGGACAAGAGGAACTGGAAACTACACGAAATGCATTCGTACCTATCCAATATTCCTCGAACCCAGATGAGCCATGGGCACCTACAACCAAAAGGCTACAATCATTTAATTTTGCATAGGTTGCAAGTTCCTGATAAACACGCCCCTTACGTACCTTAGCAGATAGTTTGCCGTGGGTTAACTTATCTTTATACTTTGAAAGCAATTCGGCGAAATCATTTTTTGCCTCGTTGCGGAGTTCCTTGGAAGTATTGGCAAATTCCACTTCGTTGCCGCTCAAATTATCGACCCACACCATGCTAACATTGGCATGTGAGAGGTTTGCCAACTCAATAGCATACTCAAGCGCGTGTACCGAACCTTTAGAAAAATCGATAGCAACTATTATGTCTTTCATGTTAATCCCGGTATTAATATTCACGGCTAAATTAATAATTTATCTTAAAATGGATTGACGAAACACCGATATTTTCAATAAAAATTGTTTGTGTGGATTGGTTTAGGGCTATAACAGGAAACCAGGCTTCAATTTATAATAATTGATAATATATCCTGAACACCACACTGAATTGCAGGGGTTTTGTGCATTTGCAGTTATATAACGTTTAACCAAAGCAAGTTATGCCCAGCCCCTCATTTTATAATACGCTAAAGCAAAATATTCGCGTAGAACAAGAAGTTCAAATTTAAGATGATTCCAGAATTGATACCTCACTTGTAGGTTATTGCCAATTGCCGGTATATATTTATTTCCTTTAAGATCGCTGTCCTTAAAAGTAAGATCGGTTTCGAGAGCGGTTTCAAAGGTGGCCAGGCCACTAACTTGAGTAAAACCGGCTTTCCTGAAAGTTAAAACGGCGCGCTTCATGTGTTCGGGTGAAGTTATAAGTGTAACAGGCATGTTGAGTTCTGCCAAAGTTTTACCTGCACTTAGCCTTTGTGCCTGGTCGCGGGTGTTGCGGCCAAGGTTTTCGAAATGTAATCGTTCTTTATTTATCCCTCTTATTAGCAATTCCCTTGCGGTTAGGAGCGGTGCGCCCGTGCTGTCGGAAAGGTCGCCGGGAATGGAGATCATAATGTGGGCTTCTGGATTTTTCTTAGCCAAGCGGGCAGTGATAAAAGCACGCATCAAACCGCCTTCGCTCGGTATTCCGGTGCCGCTTAAAAGCACTATTGTTGTAGGTGGTTTTGTAATCCGGCTGTTGCTGGTGCCCAAACTGTAGTAGGCCCAGTAAGGCAAAGTGGTTAAAGCTATCAAACACATAATAATAAAGAAACCACCCGAAATAAGCAGTACAGTTTTTATAACACGCAAAATCCGGTTGCCAGCTTTTTTCATTTTATTTGTTTGTACAAACTGCCTTAGTTCTTAGTTTGGTTAAAATAATGGAAGGGATTTTGGTTTAATTGCTGTAAGTAGGTTCAGGCGCGTTTAATTGCTGTTAATTATAGGCGACATTAACTTTATAGCAATCTTGATGTTAAACATGGATATAGAATTAAAAAAGCCTATTTCTTTATGATATACATTGGGGTTTGTATCACATTGCTTTTGTTTAAATCCCTGTCCTTAATATAAATCTCGAAAGCGATTGTGTCGGTTTTAAGCAAAAGGCGGGCAAAATAAAGCTCAAGCGTCATGGTAATATCACCTTTGATATTTTTGTTCCTGCCTTTGGGCGTCAGTATTGGAATACGCGAATTAAAGGTTACGCTCGAATCCACGGGCTTTACCTCAACCAACTCTTTATTATAATATTGCATGAACTTGAGGTAGTAATTATATTTCATTGGCTCAACCGTATCCCACGAAAATAACCCAATATTTCCATCGCCATCGGTGTAGGAAATGCGTATCTCGCCAATCGAATCCTTGCCCATAACATCTCTTCCGGTAGCAAAACCGCCATATTCAATATATGGAATCCTAGGATATTGTTCTTCCTTAACACAGGCATTAAGCCCGAAAAGTATCGGGATTAGAAGTATAAAACTTATCTTTGTTAACAATTTCATTTCACGAATTTCAAAGGCATAAAATTACAAAATTTCCGGTATGGACGTCATTGCTTTTAAACAACGTATTTTCGAAATGCAAAGCCTGAATGATTTCAACGAAATTGCTATCGGTTTATTTCAATACCAATACCGGAACAATGAAATTTATCATCGGTTTGTAAATGCTTTGGGCATAAATCCTGTTGTTGTAAAGCGGACTGAACAAATCCCGTTTTTGCCGGTAAGCTTTTTCAAAACGCATAAGCTTATAAGCGGCAGTTTTTCGGAGGAAATGGTTTTCGAAAGCAGTGGCACGTCAGGCATTGAAACCAGCAAACATTATGTGGTTGATGCCGATTTGTACCAAAGAAGTTTCATGAACGGGCTAGAGCTTTTTTATGGCAATTTGTTGCAATATACCGTGTTTGCACTGCTTCCCTCCTATCTCGAACGCGGGAATTCGTCCTTGGTATATATGGTCGAAAAAATGGTTTTGAAATCGGAAAGGGCGATGGGCGGTTTCTTTCTCAACGAACTGGAGGAGTTACAAAACCAACTTGTGGAGGCAAGACGGAATGGAAAGAAAATCATGCTGATAGGGGTTACTTTTGCTTTGCTCGAAATGGCTGAAAGCTTTCCTGTTCATATTCCAGAAGCAATAATTATTGAAACAGGAGGGATGAAAGGCCGCCGTGACGAAATTACGCGGATGGAACTTCACGAAAAATTGTGCCAAGGGTTTGGCGTAAGCAAAATCCATTCGGAATATGGCATGACCGAACTGTTGTCGCAGGCTTGGTCTAATGGCGATGGGGTTTTCCGTTCGCCACCCTGGATGAAAATACTGATTTCCGATACCAACGATCCTTTAAGTTACCTCCCAACAGGGCGCAGTGGAGGAATCAATATTATTGATTTGGCAAACATCCACTCATGTTCGTTCATTGCCACGCAGGATTTAGGTAGGATGTTTGCTGATGGGAGTTTTGAAGTTTTAGGCCGTTTCGATAACAGCGATATCCGCGGTTGCAGCCTTTTGGCAACTTGATTTTACGGTTGCAGTTCGTTATCGAGCAGCAATTTGTCCCAATCCGAAATCCCCAATCCGAAATCCGAAATCCCATGTGTGGCCGATTTTCACTAACATCAAACGAAGCAGAACTAAACCTGCGCTTTGAACTCGAAGGAGGAGCTGCGCCTTATGTTCCCCGATATAATGGAGCACCAACCCAAATGATGGCTGTTATTACCAACGAAATGCCAAACAAATTGGGCAGCCTTCGCTGGGGGTTAATTCCTCCTTGGGCAAAAGATATTTCAATTGGGAACAAAATGATCAATGCCCGTGCCGAAACCATAACCGAAAAACCTTCGTTCCGAACCCCACTGTTCAGTAGGCGTTGCTTGGTACCTGCCGATGGTTTTTACGAGTGGCAACAGGATCAAGGGAAGCAGCCTTTCAGGATTTTTGTCAAAAGCAACCCTATCTTTGCCATGGCTGGATTGTGGGAACGGTGGAAAAGCCCGCAAGGGGAAATTGTGGATTCGTTCACCATTATAACTACCGAAGCCAATAGTTTTATGCAGCCAATCCATAACCGTATGCCAGTAATACTAGACAGGGAAAATGAGAAAACCTGGCTTTTGAGCACTAATCCCAACGAAATACTCCAACTATTAAAACCATATCCTACCACAGATATGGCTGCATATCCGGTTACCAAATTGGTAAATTCGCCAAGAAATCAAGGACCGGACGTTTTGGCGAAAATGTAATTGTGATATACCCATATTTATGTACTTTTATGCTCTTGAAAAAACAAATAGCCATGAAGAAATTTGCAATTGTTTTAGCTGGTTGCGGCGTTTATGATGGTGCCGAAATACATGAGGCCGTTATGAGCATGTATGCAGTGATAAAAAATGGAGGCGAATACAAGTTGTTTGCACCCGATATTGCCCAACACCATGTGATAAACCATCTTACTGGGGCCGAAATGCCCGAATCGCGCAATGTGCTGGTTGAAAGTGCCCGTATCGCGCGTGGTAAAATTCAAGCCATTACCGACCTCGACTTACGTGATTTTGATGCGCTTCTGTTTCCCGGAGGGTTTGGGGTGGCCAAGAATTTGTGTTCGTATGCGTTTAAAGGTGCTGACTGCGAAGTGCATCCCCAAGTTGGTAAAATTATCCGCGATGCGCTTAGCCTTCGGAAACCCATTGGTGCTTTGTGCATTTCACCGGTTCTGCTTGCCAAAATTTTGGGCGACGTTACTATTACTGTTGGCCCTGATGAAGGCGATGCCGTTAATGTTAAAGAAATGGGTGCAAATCATATAGTTACAAAACCCGGCGATGTGATTATTGATAAAAAACACAGGGTATTTACCACTCCTTGCTACCAGCTTGATTCAAACATTGGGCAAATTGCCGAAGGCACCGATAATATTGTGAAGGAAATGTTGAAAAGTATGGAGTAAGAATGCAAATTGCAAATTCTGAAAAACAAGATAAAGAAGGTCTCGGGTTGCCTATCAAGTAAACAAAAAAGACATCTTTTGGATGTCTTTTTTGCTTTGGAATATTTATAAATATCAAATTGTGTAGTTTTCTGTCAAAGAAAATACCAATTATGCTTTCTATTGCCATTTCCACATAGGAGCAAATTAGGAAGCGGCTTTTCTATATCTTCCTCAATTTTACTGTAAAATGCCGCAAAATAGGAGCTTCCTGTTCAATGGCAAGTCCGGTTGTTATTTGGTTCCTGCGTTCGTAAACATTCCCCATGGCAACTGCCACATAGTTTATATGGTCGTTGGTATAAGTCCGGCGGGGAATGGCTAAACGCAACAATTCAAGTTCAGGGTAGCGATTTTCGCGTGTTACAGGATTGCGGTCGGCCATAATTGCGCCTATTTCAACACCTCTTACACCGGATTCAATATACAATTCAACGGCTAATGTTTGCGCCCTGAAATGTTCTTTTGGTAAATGCGAAAGTACTTTGCTTGCATCAACAAAAATAGCATGACCGCCATAAGGTTGCTGAACCGGAACACCAAAAGCGGTGAGTTTGCTGCCAAGCAAAGCAACTTGCCCAACCCGCGATTTGAGGTAATCGAAATCGGTTGCTTCGTACAAACCTTGTGCAATGGCATTCAGATCGCGGCCTGCAAGTCCACCATAAGTCAAATAGCCCTCGAACATGATGTTGAACACGGAAGCTTGCCTGAAAAGTTCGGGGTCGCGCAAAGCAATAAAACCACCTATATTAACGATTGCATCTTTTTTGCTGCTCATGGTCATGCCATCGGAATATGAAAACATTTCGGCCACAATTTCGCGGATGCTCCGGTCTTGTTGTCCGGCTTCCCTGGTTTTGATAAAATATGCATTTTCGGCAAAACGGGCCGAGTCGAAAATCACCGGGATAGTATATTTTTCGGCCAGTTGTTTAACGGCCTTGAGGTTGGCCATTGAAACGGGCTGTCCTCCTGACGAATTGCAGGTAACGGTAACAATTATCATTGGAACCTGCTCCCGGGGATGTTTTTTTAGAACATCTTCAAGCTTTCCGAGGTCAAGGTTGCCCTTGAAGGGATGATCGATTGTGGTATCGAATGCTTCATCAATGGTGCAATCAATAGCTTTAGCTTTACGGAATTCGATATGGCCTTTAGTTGTGTCGAAATGCGAATTTCCTGGAACCAAATTGCCCTCCTTCACCATCACGCTAAACAACACATTTTCAGCAGCACGGCCTTGGTGAGTGGGCAAAAAATATTCGAAACCAAGCAAATCCTTAATAGCTGCCTGTAATTTATAAAAGGAAGAGGCACCGGCGTAACTTTCGTCGCCGAGCATCATTTCGCTCCATTGCTTGTCGCTCATGGCACCGGTTCCCGAATCGGTGAGCAAGTCGATAAATACCTGATCGCTGCGCAGGTTGAAAAGATTGTAACCGGCATTTTTGATCCATTGTTCGCGTTGCTCGCGGGTGCTGCAACGAATGGTTTCCACCATTTTTATTCTGTAAGGTTCTGCAAAGGGTAATTCCATTGGTATAAATTTTTAAAGGGTTAAATTAATAAACTGAAAATCAATATGAAAACGAATTCTCAAATTCATCCCTTCTCTTTATGTTCCTGAAAATGCACTTCTTAAAACCCAACATATTGCCTCGGATATTGCTATTAAAGTGAGGCGTCAAATATACATTATTTTGTTGCATTACATGAAAAAGCGAACTTTGTACAAAATTATTTTCAAAACTCTCATTCAACCAGGTGGTATGGCAAGGTTATTTTCGGTAAGTGTTTCGTTTTTATTGGCTATCTTGATTCTAAACTCCTGTTTTTCGGTGGAAAAAAGTGATGCTCAGGAGTTTGAAATTGGTAAAGTATATCCCAAAATTTGTTGTGCTGCCGATTCCAGCCAATCTTACGCCTTGTTTTTACCATCAAATTATGATAAAAATACACCTTGTCCGGTATTGGTTTTGTTCGATTCGCATGGCGATGGTTTGTTGCCGGTGAATCTTTTCAGCAACGATGCATCAAAAAGTGGTTTTATCGTCGCGGGATCGAACAATTCGAAAAATGGAATGACGTTGGAGGAAACCACGGCAATTTATCGCAATGTATTGGCCGACCTTACTTCAAGGTTTACTATCGAAAAAAAGGCAATTTACCTGGGTGGTTTTTCGGGTGGGTCGCGCGTTGCGGCGGCGGCGGCTATAACCGAAGGCGGTGTAGCAGGGGTTGTTGGCTGTGGTGCAGGCCTACCAAACCTGAACCAAAAACCTCAAACTCCATTCAGTTATCTGGCAGTGGTTGGCAACCAGGATTTTAACCTCACCGAAATGATGCAGCTCGACGAATCCCTTGAAAAAGCCGGGTATCAGCATCATCTTTTACTTTTTGATGGCATTCACCAATGGCCGCCTAAAGAGTTGATTCCGGATATTTTTACCTGGCTTAGGTTTGATGCCATGCGGCAAAAGTCAATACCAGAAAACAGGTCGGATATTAACCTCTTTATTGAGCAAAACGATAAAAAGGCCAATGATTTAGCCTCCAAAATCAAGTTTCCTGAACAACAGGAAATTTATCAAAAAATGGTTCATTACCTCAATGGATTAACGGATGTTTCCCCTTTATTGAACGAAATTGAACGGCTCGAAAATGAAACTTCAGTGGTTGCCTTTCATCAGCAGAAGAAGGATTTGAAAGAAATGGAACAAGCGCTTCAACAAAAATATTTGCCCGAAATTGAGCAGAAGGATGTTAATTGGTGGAAAAAGGAAACTGCAAAGCTGTTCAGCCTTGCCGAAAACCCAAAAAATCCTGAAACGGGAGCCGTGTATAAACGATTGTTAGGCTCGCTAAGCCTGAGTTGTTATATGTATTCCAATGCCGCATTGAAACAGGGAAATCTGGCTTTAGCTTCCAAACATATCGAAATATATAGCCTTGTTGACCCTTCCAATGCCGAACACCGATATATGGCAGCCAAAGTAGCTGCGCTTAATGGCAATAGCGATGAGGTTTTTACCGCCTTAAACCAAGCTTTGGAATTGGGTTTTTTAGATTATAGCCGTTTAGATTCTGATTTTTCAGCCTATCGAAATGATAAAAGGTTTAAATGTCTTCAATTGGTCAGGTGATTGTTATAAGCCTGTAATAATTGAGTCCACTCCGACAAGTCTTTTTTCGCCACAAAGGCACTAAGTCTCTAAGTTTCACAAAGTTTATAGTGTTGATTAACAATACTCTGTGTCCTCCAGGTCTACGTGATTTTCTCTTTTTTAGGGTTATCGGAGCGGATTCATAATTAGAGTTTTCAAAACAAACAAAACCGTATAGACGTTGTTAACTACTATCAATCAAATCAATAACAACTTAAAAAATGAATTTATGGATTTTTCTACCCTGAACTGGCTGGCTATTTTAGTTTCAGCACTCGCATTTTTTGGACTTGGCGGCATTTGGTATTCAAAGGCTGTGTTTGGTAAAATCTGGATGTCGGAAACCGGCATAACCGAAGAAACAGCTAAAAAAGCCAATATGGCTAAAGTAATGGGCCTGACTTTGCTGTTTTCCTTTATCATGGCCATAAATCTGGCCTTATTTATGAATTCCCCCGAAATTGGTGCAACCGAAGGTGCCATGTATGGTTTTTTTACCGGTTTTGGTTGGGTTGCAATGTCAATTTTTGTAACCGGCCAATATGAATTCCGCAGCATACGGTATATGCTTATACATGCAGGGTATAATACTGTTGGGCTTACTATAATGGGATTGATATTGGGGGCTTGGAAGTAAGAGGTGGTTTGAAATTGTGATTTGAGGGATTGTTGAAATTGCCACAGCTTTCGGGATAGTAGCATTTTACTGGGTAATTGCTATTACCTAAAGGGCAAGAACTTTCACGTTACCCTCAAAAAAAGTGTAACTTTGAATCCACTCCGAAAAGTCTTTTTACGCCACAAAGGCACTAAATCTCAAAGTTCCAATAAGTTTATAGTGCTGATTAACAACACTCTGTGTACCTCTGTGTCCTCTGTGCCTCCATGTTTTTTTTTAGGGTTTTCGGAGCGGACTCAACCTAGTTTCATTCTATTTCAAACCAAACAGCTTCACTGCGTTTTGTGTAGTAATTTCCTCAACTTCTACAAGGCTGATTTTACATAATTCGGCAATTTTTCCGGCAATTAATGGTATGTAAGCTGGTTCGTTTCGTTTGCCACGATATGGGGTAGGTGCCAAAAAAGGGGCGTCCGTTTCGAGGATTAAATGCTCTGGCCCAACCGCAGCAACAACTTCCTGCAAACCTGAGTTTTTAAAAGTTACTACCCCACCAATACCGAGCAAAAAACCTGCCTCAATAACCTGACTTGCCTGAAACAAATTGCCTGGAAAGCAATGAAAAACCCCTTTTAGATCCGTGTTCGATTCCTGCTTAAGTATGTGCCAAACTTCATCGAAAGATTTTCGCACATGTATGGCAACCGGCAATTTATGCTTTTTCGCTAACAGGAGCTGAAAACGGAAAGCTTCTTCTTGAACGGCTTGATGCGTTTTATCCCAATACAGATCGATTCCTATTTCACCTATTGCTACAAAACCTCCATTCCCTAAACGGTTTTTTACTTCTTCAAGTTCATTTTCCACGGTTTCGGGAAGTACCGAAGTGGGATGAAGCCCTGCCATTGCAAAACAATGTTGAGGAAATTGGGCGCAAAGCCCGAGCATCGGTTCCCAAGAAGTATTGTCAATATTGGGCAACAACATTAGGTTAACATTCTCAGACAAAGCTCGGGCAATAGCTTCATGTCTGTCGGCTTCAAATTCGGGAAGGTAAAGGTGTGTATGTGTATCAATAAACATGGTGCAACATTACGAAATAAAATTTTTGCAAGTAAGTAAAGTCTGTTTTAAACTTGTTGAAACCTTTAAAGTACGGATTGCGATTTGTGGTTTGTTTTCAGTGGGTTGTGTGTCAACCCATACAGGGCAAACAAAAATAACACTAAAGTCATTACACTTTTTTAGCGACAGATTTCAATTTGTCAGGACAACTTTTAAATTCCTGCAATAAAGTGTATAAAAATACCACTTTTACCTAATTTGTTTATGGCGTATTCAAACCTTACCACTTTGTCGTAATACGTTACAAAATCCAAACCAACGCCAGCCCCGACCAAAAAGGTTTGCGGAAGCTTATTATTGTTCAGCCCAACCCATTGCGGCTGCCACACGTAGCCGCCATCGGCAAAAGCGGTAAGGTATAAGGCATAATGGATAAGGCTGAATTTTGTTGTTGGGATAAAACCAATATCATGGGCTTGCTCGGGAACCAAAGCAAACTTTACTGTGGTATGTACAAGCATAAAATGTTTTCCATCAACTACTTGGTATTCGTAGCCCCTAACATAGTCGTTGTCGTAGCCCAGTCCGCGCATCAGGAAATAAGGCTGCCAGGAATTCGATGACAATTTTCCCGTAAGCGAAACACCAGAATACCAGCGTTTTGAAAGTTTCGAATACAACCGGGTAGTGGATTTAAGCCAGAATACATCAACAGGTTTCTCGAAACTGAAACCAAAACCTTGTTTGTTTAATTCCAAATCGGAATACCAGCCTTTGAGCGGGTAGTATTTTATATCGCGGTGGTCGAGTTTTAGTTTGTAGTAAAGGTATAGGAACTTTGGATTCTCTGATTCCGCATAGCTGTACTCCGGGTTAAGGCTTAAAAGCGAATCGGAAAAAGTAAGTTTTTTTAGCCCTGTTGCAAGTGTGTGGGTAGTGAAAATCGAATTGCGGTATGTTGATTTTAATGCAAAATATTTTTCGGTGGATAATCCTTCGGGCACAAATGCATAAACAAGCTTATCGTTTTGGGTAACATAACCTGTTTCGCGGTTATTTTTATACCCGGCCTCAAAACCCATCCCGAAATGTTTGCGCTTGTCGATATATGGGTTTAAGTAAGCAATGCCTAACTGCCTGTTTTTGCCAAATTGGAGTATTGCATCCAGTTCGTCCATCCTGCCTGTAAAATTATGCCATTTCACATCCAAACCATAATTTATACGGGTAAAATCGCGCGTTTGCAACCATGCATTTAAGTTGCGGTCGGTTATTTTAATAATCGGCACAGGCCAAATATACCAGCGTTCAATCAAAGAAATTGAAACATCAACTTTAGGGATTTCGTCCAAAGTATTGGCAAAAACCGTGTCGATGGTTACAAAATTGAAAAGGGAAGTATTTAATAAGTTGAGCCTCGACTGGTAAACCTGCATCCCAAAACCGTTAAGGGAAACCGTATCGCCTTGGTTGAAAAGCAATTCCCTTAAAATAAGATATTCGCGTGTTTTGTCATTACCTGACAAATTTACCGACTTGATTACAATTTTCTTATCAGTAATTGGGTTTTGAGCTATTGAAAAACCTGAAGCCATCAGCAAAAAAAGGATCCAGATGCATCCTTTTTTAACAGAGTTGTGTTCCGGAATTAAACCCATGAAACAGGATCTATACGTTTAGGTAAGTCATCAGGAGGTCGTAACGCTCTCGGAGGTTGTCGAAGTAATCGCTTTCGAAGAAGGATGCTTTTATTAAATAATCATATCGTTCAAATGATTTTATAATTGGTTGTATATCAATACGGTTAAGTTTCATGGTAAGTTCGAGGCGGGTAGCCCCAACAGGTGATGTAACATAAAAACTCAGGATTTTTGCATCGTTTTCTTCCACAATCCTCGACACTTCTACCATCGAAAAGTTATTGGCATCCACTTCGAGAACTAAAATACCACCGGGATTGCTCACCGCAGCCGTAACCGCCATTTTTTCGACCATATCGGCCAATGTAATCACGCCAAGATAATCGCCATTTTCGTCCACAACAGGAAGCGTGGTGAGTTTATGTTCGGCGAAAAGTTTCATTGCCTCGTAAATATGCTTCGATTGGGAAATAGAAATATCCTTTAATTTCAACTGGAAGTTCCATATCGGCTCTTCGAAGGATCCTGCCGCAAAAATATCATCTTCGGAAATAAGGCCCAACAACTGCGAATCATTGACCACAGGAAGGTGCGAAACCCTGAACTCATCGAACCAATGCATGGCAACAAGCCCCGTGTCGGAGGTTTTGAGCGGGAGTACTGCGTCGGATATAAGGTCTTTTGCTATCATAAAAGTACCAGTTCAAATATCGTGCCTTAAACAAGTAAAACCAAGCGTGGTGTTTTGTAAATTTGCGGCATTAAAAATTAGCGATGACAAAGTTAAGCGTAAATATTAATAAAATTGCCACAATTCGTAACGCAAGGGGTGGAAACATGCCCGATGTGCTAAAAGCTGCCATTGATTGCGAATTGTTCGGGGCACATGGCATTACGGTCCATCCTCGTCCCGACGAACGCCATATCCGCTATAGCGATGTGTATGAAATTTATCCTTTGATAAAAACCGAGTTCAACATCGAAGGGAACCCTATCCCCCGCTTCATCGAATTGGTGCTCGAAGTAAAGCCTGCACAGGTTACGCTTGTGCCCGATTCGCACGATGCTGTTACCTCCAATGCCGGTTGGGATACAAAAAAGCACAAATCGTATTTGAAAGAAATTGTCGCCGAATTTAAAGCCAATGGCATACGCACTTCCATTTTTGTTGACCCAATAGCCGATATGGTTTTCCATGCAGCCGAAACGGGTGCCGATCGTATCGAACTTTATACCGAAGCGTACGCACATCAATATCCTCTTGATCGCATTAAAGCCATTGCACCTTACATCGAAGCATCAAAAGTTGCCTCCCAAAACGGTTTGGGCATAAATGCCGGCCACGACCTGGATTTGAACAACCTTTGGTACTTAGTACGCACCATACCCGAAATACTTGAGGTTTCCATTGGTCATGCGTTGGTAGGCGAAGCTTTGTATTTAGGATTAGAAAAAACAATTCAACTTTATTTGCAACAGTTGCGATAGGAAAAGTTCAAAAGTTCAAGGGTTCAATTGGCTTCGCCGTTCAAGGGTTCAAAAGGTTGGCCACTGAGTTTGTCGAAGTGCGCCGTTCAAAGGTTCAAATGTTCAATTGTTCAATTGTTCGAATGTTCAATTGTTCGCTTGTTCGCTTGTTCTATTGGCTTCAATGTTCAATTTTTAAAAGGTTACCTGCCTGAAAAAACCTGCCATAAAAAGGATTAACATCCTCAAACATTTAATCAACAAAATAACTTCCTAACAATGATAAAAAACATCCTTTCCTTCATTCTGTTTTTTTCTATTACTGCCACAATGGCTCAAAAACCGGTTGAGACGAAACAGTTGGAAGACCGCAACGGAACAACATATTTAAAAGGCGAAAACACTCCTTTTACGGGAACGGCGGTTGCTTTGTTCCCTTCGGGCAAAAAACAAATTGAAATCCCGTATTTGAATGGAAAAGAAACCGGGGTGGAAACAACCTGGTTCCCGGATGGGAAAAAAATGATGGAAATTACCTATCGTGATGGTGAGTTTAATGGCTCCTACAAGTTTTATTACAGCGAAGGCGGACTGGAATATGAAAAAATATATTCGGGCGGCATGATGAACGGTCTTTCGACCCATTATTACAAGGGCGGACAAAAAGAGTACGAGGGATCCTATTCCGATTGCCGCGAAACCGGCACCTGGACGTATTACCACCCAAACGGAATAAAAATGAAAGAAGGGAATTTTAAACTCGGATTCGAAGATGGTGTCTGGCAGTTTTGGGATGAGAACGGCAAACTTACCAAAGCTGTTGCTTGCCGGGAAGGGGAAGTGATTGATGAACGGATTGTAAAATAACAGTTTTGTCAAATTTTAAAAGAAACCATGTGCTTCCTGCAGGAATATACATGGCTCTCTTCACAAAAGATTATTTATAGCATCACAACACCATGAAAAACAGCATCCTAACATTTTTTTTCCTGCTTTCGCTTACGGTAGTTTTCGCACAAATAGCTCAGCCTAAAACCGATTTCACCAAACTTTGGGAAACCGACCCGGGTCTTAAAATCCCGGAATCGGTGCTTTACGATTCCGTTACGGGTTTGATTTTTGTTTCCAATATCGAAGGAAACCCATCAAAAAAGGACAGCACCGGATTTATTTCCACACTTTCGGCTGATGGAAATATACTTAAGTCCGATTGGGTCAAGGGAATTGATGCCCCTAAAGGGATGGCTATTTTGAACAACCATCTTTTTGTCAGCAACATTGATGAGGTTGTGGAGATTGATATTGCTGCTGCCACAATCGTAAAGCGCTATCCCATTTCAGGTTCAAAATTCCTAAACGATATTGCTATTGATCCTAAAACGGGTATGGTGTTTATTACCGATACTGAAACGGGTGTGGTTTATGTGATGCTCAACGGCAAATCGAGCATTTGGCTGCAAGATGCACTCTATAAAGGCGCAAATGGCTTGTATCTAAAAGACAATCAGTTGTATATAGGAACCGGCAACAGCATTATGCAGGCTGATATTTTAACCGGGTCTGTAATTGTTTGTATTGCAAACACCGGAAGTATTGACGGGCTTTTTGTTGCTTCCGATAATAATTTCATATACAGCGATTGGAAAGGCTCTGTTTTTATTGCAGCCAAAAACCGCAAGCCAAGGTTGTTATTAAGCACTACTGCCCAAAAAGTGAATGCTGCCGATTTTGGGGTTATCCCCTCAAAAAACATGATCCTTATCCCAACCTTTGGCAACAACAAAGTGGTGGCTTATACTTCCGATTGCATCAAATAACTCACTCACAATACTTTTATGCAGCTTTTTTACCGCGAATTCGGTGCCGGACAGGCAGTTATTATTTTGCACGGGCTTTTCGGGCAAAGCGATAATT
Source organism: uncultured Bacteroidales bacterium (assembly GCA_903946925.1). GTDB lineage: Bacteria > Bacteroidota > Bacteroidia > Bacteroidales > UBA4417 > UBA4417. The sequence continues at coordinate 49,327 of CAJAXK010000378.1, forward strand.
GGGTAACAGTAGGCCGGCGCATTGCCGATCAGTTCCATGTGTATGTCCCCGACCAACGCAACCATGGGCAATCACCACACGCCTCCATTCATAGTTTTCCCGCTATGGCCGATGACTTGGCTGAATTTATTGAAGAACACAATATTAAAAACCCGATTTTGGTGGGCCATTCCATGGGTGGGAAAGTTGCCATGACGTATGCCCTTGAGAATCCGGAGAAAGTCAGCAAATTAGTAGTACTAGACATTAGCCCCCGCAAATATCCTGAGCGGATTACACACACTCAGGTTATTACCCAAATGTTAGGCATCGATCTCGAAAATATTAAAACCCGTGGCGAAGTAGAAAAGATTTTGGAATTGCGTATTGCAGACCCACGCGTGAGGATGTTTATAATGAAAAACCTGTATTATAAAATTCATGGCAAATTGGCCTGGCGATTAAATATCGGGACAATTAACCAAAGCATGGATTTGCTTTTTGATGGCATACAAAGCGAAAACCAATACAAAGGGTCAACTTTGTTTATACGCGGCGGCAAATCCGATTATGTGCCCGATGCCGATATCCCACTAATTGCCAGCCTGTTTCCCGAAGCTATTATAAAAACAATTTCCGGGGCATCGCATTGGGTTCATGCAGATGCCCCGGAAGAATTGTGTTTTCTGTTGAGCAATTTCCTTGGAAGGGAATGTACTTTTAAAGTGAAAAGTGAAGGGTGAAAAGTGAAATATTTCCCCCTAACAGCCTCCAGCCTAACAGCCTAATACCTAACCACACTCACACTTGCCACACCAGCCTGGAGGTTGATTTTAATTTTATTGGCACTTTTATCGAAATTCGGTGTTTGATATTGCTGTTTCCCGATTTTTGTAAAACCATCAAATTCCTTGCTCGACAAAAAAGTATTCGAGATAATTTCGCACCCAACATTTTCGGGAACACGGATTACAATTGATGCTGCGCCGGCTTCTACCTTAACATCTGTTAGCGGAAGCGAACCACTTAATTTCAGATCAATATCCGAAGCACCGCCTTGTATTTTCAGGTTGCGTGTTTTGAAGCCCGAAAAATCGAAATCCACTTGGGCGGCACCCACATTAAGGTCCAAATCCCATATTGGGTTCGGGTTCAGTTTCATGTTCACGTTATTCTTTATGTCGCCATTGTTAAAATCGCCTTTATCAAGCGAAAGCTCAATCTTGGTAAGGCTGTCTTCGGCCTTGGCGGTCATCGAATAATTGGCATTGTCGTTGTCGTGATTTACTTCGATAAGTTTGAACGAAGTATCCTTGATAGTAAAGTTCCCGACACCGATATTGAGTTTAAGCTCTGCAAATTTGGTAAGCGAGTCGAAATCTTCGGACATCACGTTGTTGTAAGTTGTTGTAGTGTCCTCATCGTTATCGTCGCGGTTAAAATGGCGGTCGTTGTCGTTCCAATCGAAATTCCAGTTGTGGTTGTCTTTCGGGCCATACTGCTGCATGGCAAAAAACGTAACCACCACGGTTGCAAGCGAAAGAACCAGCTTGATCCAATCCTTTACAGGGATTAGCGAAATGCCCCAAAGTATCAGTATTACAGGCCATAAATGCCACACAGTATGCCAGTTGAAAAATACAACACCGGTATTTTTTAGGATAAAAAGGATGCCTACCAGTACCAGTAGAAGTCCCCAGAATATTTTACGATAGCTCATGGTATTTGGTTTTATTTGTTTGTTTTATTAAATGACTTGTTAAAATTCCGGTTGCGGATTAGTTGCCTTTATCGTTCTTGCGTTCGGCAAGGCTGGTGGCAATAAGCACACCACCAATTACAACAAGCACGAGTGGCCACACATTATGGAAATTGATGTTGGGTATAAACCTGTTGGCGAAGAAAATCATGCCGAGGGTAATTAACACAATGCCACCAATCAAACCATTTTTGTTTTCGGGTTTTGCAGGTACGTTATAAGGGTTTGAAGTCCCGGCAGTATAATCAGGGTTTGATTGGTCACCCGGATTTGCGGAAGAGTAAGGGTCGGACGAACTATAAGGGTCGGAAGAACCCATGTTCATCGAAAAAGGGGTTAGGGGTTCCAATGGCAATGCGACCCACAGGATAAGATACACAACAGCGCCACCACCACCGGCGAAAGCTATTATCACAAATAACAACCTGATTATTATCGGATCGATGTCGAAATACTCGGCTATTCCGCCGGCAACACCACCAAATACTTTGCTTTTAGCTGAACGGTACAAACGTTTTCTAGTTTCCATGATTTTTAGTCTTTAAATGTTTTATTGTTTGTGCTTATGACGCAGGCATACTGATTAGGTTACAAGGCTTGGTTTTTATTTTAGTAATTTAACTTGTCCAAAGTTCTAAACTTTGGACAAGTTAAATGCCAAATAAACCTGATATAGAATAGAGAAACTGCTATAATAATGAACAACTTAAGCCAATGGCAACATAGGTTTGGGGATAAAAAACTGGACCTCTTGAAATAGATTTTTAGTACATTTGTAAATTGTTGAAAACAAAGCAATATTTACGCCACCGCCGCTACCTCGCAAATACCTATGCTTGGCTTCAAATATCCAGCTCATTTTCTGTGTCTGGTTAATCCCAATGCAAAAAAGACAATTCCGCTATTTGAACTAATTACAGTATCTTTGTTACATGATTACAAAGAATGACATAGTAGCAAAGCTGAAAGAGTTAAAGCCAACTCTTTACAGGGAATTTGCTGTAACAGAAATTGGATTGTTTGGTTCCTTTGCGGATGGAACGTTTAATGATCAAAGCGACATAGATATACTGGTTGAGTTGGAAAGGCCAATTGGCTGGAAATTTTTTTCCCTCGAATTATACCTTGAAAAGATATTTGAAAGAAAAATAGACCTTGTAACCAAGAATGCGCTTAAAGATCAGATTAAAGATCGAATACTTAAACAGATTAATTACGTATAACTTGAAAAAGGAGGACCGCACATATATTATGTATCTTGAAGACCTTCTTCTGTCGATGAATCGTATCGCGGAATATATTGAAGGAATGTCTTTTATGGATTTTAAAAGGGATTACAAGACTGTTGATGCAGTAATACGGAATTTTGAAATAATCGGGGAAGCCTCAAAAAATATATCTTCCGATATTAAAGCAAAATATACTGAAGTGCCTTGGGCTGAGATGTATTTACTGCGGAATAAAGTCTCGCATGAGTACTTTGGGGTTGATTATGAAATAATCTGGGATGTGGCTTCACAATATTTGCCTGACAATAAGAACCAAATCGAGAATATTCTTTTGTTGGAAAAGTAGGTAAACTGCTACCTATCAGAATTTTTTTACATGGTTTTTAAAATCTCATCCAGAGCAATCAAATAGGACGAAATTCTCAATCCAAACCCGAATTTTTTTATGAAACATATTTTATCAAAAAACAAAAAACTGAAAACTATAATTCTCGAAACAGCTGAAATTGCCGGTTATCTTTGGCAGAGGGGTTGGGCCGAGAGGAATGCGGGAAATATCTCAGTAAATATTACTGAAATATCGAATTGGGAAATATCCGATTTCGATAAATACCCATTTGTTGAACTTCCCTATCCGTATCCTAAATTGGTAGGCAGCTCGTTTCTGGTAACCGGCACAGGTAAAAGGATGCGCGACTTAACCCGCAAACCCATGAACGGCCTTTTGGCAATAAAACTTAACCCGGAAGCAAATGGATATTGGATACTTTCGCAAAAAATTGGTTCGGATAATTTTTTGCCTACCAGCGAGTTGCCAACGCATTTAGGGATTCACCAAATGATTGCCAAAAGGGGAAGCGATGAAAAAGTGGTGATGCACACCCATGCAACCGAGCTTATAGCGGTTACACAAACGAAAGAATTTTGTAGTGAAGCGAGCATAAATAAATTGCTTTGGGGCATGCACCCCGAAACCATTATTTTTATTCCAAAAGGGGTTGGTTTTGTTCCTTATATGCTTCCGGGATCGGTCGGAATTGCCGAAGAAACCATAAAAGCCCTTCAAGACCACGATGTTGCTTTGTGGGAAAAACATGGGGTTTTTGCAATTGGAAATAGCGTAGGCGGAACTTTTGATGTGATTGATATTTTGGCAAAATCGGCACGGATATTTTTTATGTGCCAATCAGCAAACATACTCCCTGATGGGTTTAATGAAGAACAATTAGGGGAATTGAAATTATTGGCGGGAAATTTTTAACACACAAAAGTATTTAACTGAAACCCGGCAGCAATAGGTAGCCTTATCGGCAGCAAATCAGAAAGATAGGTGTGGCAGGGAAAAATTATCATTGCACCTCAACTTTAAGGCATAAAAAAACCGGCATTAAGCCGGTTTTAAACTATCAATCCAAATCTTAGTGTTTGCTTAGGTAATCGGCAACGCCATCGGCGGTTGCTTTCATGCCTTCGTCGCCTTTGTGCCAGTCGGCAGGGCAAACTTCGCCGTTTTCTTCAAAAAACTGAAGTGCATCAACCATACGGAGGGCTTCTTCAACGCTGCGTCCTAATGGAAGGTCGTTAACAACCTGGTGGCGTACAACACCTTGTTTGTCGATAAGGAACAAGCCACGGTAAGCAACTGCATCGCCATTAAATTCAACATAATCTTCGTCTTCGTCGTATTCCCATTCGCCAGCCAAAACATCGTAGTTTTCGGAAATGGTTTTCGAAAGGTCAGAAACCAAAGGGAAAGTAACGCCTTTAATGCCACCAGCTTTTTTTTCAGTGTTGAGCCATGCCCAATGCGAAAATTTACTGTCAACCGAGCAGCCTACAACTACTGTGTTGCGTTTCTCGAACTCGGCTAATTTATCCTGAAATGCAATGATTTCGGTAGGACAAACGAAGGTGAAATCGAGAGGGTAAAAGAAAAATACTACATGTTTTTTGCCGATATACTGGGCGAGCGAGAATTTTTCAACAAATTCGCCACCATTTATTACAGCGTCTGCCTCAAATTGAGGAGCTTTTTTTCCAACTAATACTGCCATTTTATTTTATTGTTTTTAAAGTGTTTCTAAAATTTTTTGCAAAGATAATCACATTTTGCCTTAAGCGATACATTTCATTAAATGTTTCACTAAAAACGCTAACTGATTGGTTTTGTTCAATAAATCAATAGTTTTTTCTGGAAAACCGTTCAAATTCCGTTATCCTGGATTTTTTTGGAATTGCTGTCGCAAAACGGTCTTCAAACCTTCTACTTCGTGGGCATCGCTTAAAAAATAGGGCCCGATGCGGGTGCGGCAAAGTGCGCTGAGGTATGCACCACTTTGCAATGCCATTCCAAAATCGCGTGCCAGGGAACGGATATAAGTCCCTTTGGAGCAAACTATGCGGAAATCAACTTCGGGCAAAGCTATGCGCGTAATTTCAAAAGCGGCAATGTTTACGGGGCGGGCAGCCAATTTCAAATCCACATCCTTCCGTGCCGATTCGTAAGCACGTTTTCCGTCCACTTTAATAGCCGAAAACATGGGCGGAACCTGCATGATATCGCCGCTAAGGCTGAGTGCGGCAGCAGTTATCATTTCGGTTGTAATATGCGCTGTGGTGAAAGTTTCGTTTACTTCTTTCTCCATGTCATACGATGGGGTGGTTGCACCCAAGGTGAAAGTTCCGGTGTATTCCTTATCGAAGGCTGTAAATTCCTCGATTCGCTTGGTGGCTTTACCTGTGCAAACAATAAGCAAACCGGTTGCAAGCGGGTCCAGGGTTCCGGCATGGCCGATTTTTATTTTTTTACCAATCAAATGTTTGATAAGCCCGCGCAACGAGCCAATTACATCGAAGGAAGTCCAACGGTAGGGTTTGTTCACGAGCAGTATTTCGCCTTCGGTGATATTCAACATTTGTTTTTTGTTATAAACGATAGAGACGCAATGCCTTGCGTCTCTGATTGATAAAAAATTACAATTTATGGTTTACAAGTCGCAGACCTGAATAGTTGCAGAAAATTTTACCCAATTTTCAAATCAACGCCCATTGCCAACAGGATTAGTAAAATGGCTCCGACGGCAATGCGGTAATATCCAAAAACCTTAAAACCATGTTTTTGCAGATAAGTGATAAAGAATTTTATTGCCAGCAAGGCCACAACAAAAGCAACCAGGTTACCGACAAGCAATACGCCGATATTGTCAGCATTAAAATGTTTGTAATCCTTCAATAGTTTATATGCCGAAGCAGCAGCCATGGTAGGCACGGCCAAAAAGAAAGAAAACTCTGCGGCTTTGGTGCGTGTAAGTTTTTGCTGCATACCGCCAATTATGGTGGCTGCCGAACGCGAAACCCCTGGAATCATGGCAATGCACTGAAAAAGCCCGATAACAAAAGCATTGGGATACGAAGCCTCTTTTTTCTCGTCGGTATTGATAAACCATTTGTCAACAAACAAAAACAATACGCCACCCAGCAACAGCATCAAAGCCACCACAAACACGCTTTCGAGCATGGCATCAATCTGAGCACTAAACAGAAAACCTAAAATGGCGGCAGGGATAAATGCAACAAACAGCTTGTAATAAAAATCAAGCGATTGAAGGAAACGTTTCCAATACAGCACTATAACCGAAAGTATGGCCCCAAACTGAATGTTTACGGTAAAAGCTTTGGTAAATTCGTTCATGTCGGTGCCTAACAAACGTTCGGCAATAATCATGTGCCCTGTTGACGAAATAGGCAGGAATTCGGTAATGCCTTCAACAATAGCTATAATGATGGCTTCAAAATATGTCATTAGTCTTTGGGTCTTTTCATTATTGCAACAATTTCGATTGCAAAACCAACCAATATCAGGATTGGGGACAGGGTTATCCTCCTAAAATTAAACATTTCGGCATTAAATACGTTTGGGTCATTTGAACCGCCTCCGGTCATAAGTATGAAACCAAGAAGTATGAACGCAACGCCGATAAACATTAGGATGTAATTTTCTTTACCAAAAGCAAAACCGGGGGTGCTTAGGTCTTCGGTTTTTTTAGCGGCTTCGGAAGCCATGGATTTTGCAGTTTTTGCCATTTTTTATGAGTTGTTTTTTGTAAAGATTTTTATTTTGCGTGAAATGTGATTGTTTATGTATATTGCTGGTTAGTAATATTATTTGTTTCAGTTTGAATAAAGGTTGTCTATTTTCATGCGCAGGAATTTGTTTACTGAAATCCAGGTTGAAAGTGCCGACAGTAGAACTCCCGTAACCAATACCCCGGCAAAGAAAACCCCAAATTGTTTAAAATCCTGTAATTCTGCTATTTCTGGAATCCGTATCCTCGAAAGGTACAAAGTGCCAACAAGCAGCAGAATCGCAATAATAGCGGCAACCAAACCATGGAAAATGCTTTTTTTTATGAACGGCATCCGGATAAAAGTTTCGGTGGCGCCCACAAGCTGCATACTCCTGATGAGGAAGCGCTTGGAATAGATCGAAAGTTTTATGGTGTTGTTTATCAGTACAATAGAAATTGCAAGCAGTATCATGCTGAAACTCAAAATTATAAGCGTAACCTTGCTGATGTTGGAGTTTACCTGATCGATCAGCGATTTTTGATACACCACTTCTTTCACTAAGTTGCTGCTCATCAATTGTTTTTCAATCCGGGCAATGCTGTCGCTGTTGGCATAATCGGATCTAAGCAACAAATCAATGGAAGCAGGCAAAGGGTTGTAGCCTAAAAATTGTACAAAGTCCTCGCCTAATTCTTTGGTAAGTTCTTTGGCTGCCTGCTCGCGCGAAATAAAATCGGCTTGTTTCACATAACTTGTTTTTTGAAGCCTTTTCATGTAATTGAGCATCATGTCGTCGGCAATATTATCCTTGAGCATTACCGATACGCTTATGTTTTCGCGCACATAATCCGAAAGTTTTTTTCCATGAAGTATGATTAGCCCCAAAAGCCCTAACATAAACAATACCAGCGTAATGCTAATAATGCTTGTAATGTAGGAAGCCCTGAGGCGGCCACTTCTGGAATTTTTTTCCGGCATCAATCTTGTTTTGGTTGAGGTAGCGAAAGTAAGCAATTTTTTTCAGCCTTTGTTATCACATTGCTATGGTTTGCATTAATTAACATTATTGGAGGGTTTTATATGGCAGGTTAACAGGGAATTGTTTTGGTGGGAAACACCGGATTTCAACCCAATTCAAGGTTTGTGTGCCAACCCGCTAAAAAATTCATAGTTTTGCAGCATGATACTTGTAACTGGTGGCACAGGCTTGGTTGGAACCTATCTGCTTTATGAGCTTATACGAAAAGGCCATAAAGTGAGGGCTTTGTTGCGTCCAGGAAAAAAACCTTACCAAACGCAAAATCTATTCGATTGCCTAGCTCCTGATATTGACAAACTGATTGAAAACATTGAGTGGGTCGAAGGCGATGTACTTGATGCTTTTTCGTTGCAACAGGCTATGCAGGGCATTGAATATGTGTACCATTGTGCAGCATTTATTTCATTCGACCCGCGCGATTTAAAAGAAATGCTTGCCGTAAATATTGATGGCACGGCCAATGTGGTAAATGCCTGCCTCGAAAACGGGATAAAGAAACTTTGTTACGTAAGCTCCATAGCATCGCTTGGCCAAGCCGAAAAAGGGGAAGTGATTGATGAAAATGCCAAATGGAAAACCTCGAAACTCAACAGTGGATATGCTATTAGCAAATATGGTGGCGAGCGTGAAGTTTGGCGTGGGATTGAAGAAGGTTTGAATGCAGTAATCGTAAACCCATCGGTAATTATTGGTGCAGGCTGCCACCGTAAAGCAACTAACCAATTGTTTCATAGCATCGAGAAGTTCCTCCCATTTTATACTTCCGGGATTAACGGTTACGTTGACGTCCGCGATGTGGTAAAAGCTATGATTCTATTGATGGAAAGCAACTTAAGCGGCGAGCGCTTTGTGCTGAATTCCGAAAATTTACCGCTCAGGGAGTTTTTTGAAAAAGCAGCCAATATTTTGGGGAAAGCACATCCACATATCGAAGTGAATTCAACAATACTTACCACAATTGCATGGCTGGATGGAATGCGCAGCAGGATTTTTGGCACCAAACCGCTTCTTACCCGCGAAAATGCCAGGGCTGCCATGGCAAAATCATATTATTCGTCGGACAAGCTCCAGGCTGCTTTTGATTTCAAATTTATCCCAATTACTGAGAGTTTAAAGGAGGCATTCAGGGTTTTGGGGAAGGGTGATGGATAGGTTATTGGTTATTGGTTATTGGAAAATGGTTAATAGAAAATGGTTATTGGTTAATGGATAATGGATAATAGTTACTGGGAAATGGTTATTGGAAATTAGACTTACATAGTAATTATCATATTAATAGGAACTTGCCAGAGTACATATTTGGCTTAGAGATGAAAAAGGACCTTTGTAATTGCTTTATATACAGTCGGTTAATTTTTTTGTTTGATGAAAGTGACCTCTGAGAAATAAAAATTTCCCACCACCAACTATCTAAGCAACGTTCCGATCCCTCCCCTCTTCTTTTTTCAAGGAGAGGGGAAAGAAAGGGGTGAGGTTTTTGGAGTGAACCGTGAGAACTGAAAATTTTCCACCACCAGTTATCTAAGCAACGTTCCGATCCCTCCCCTCTTCTTTTTTCAAGGAGAGGGGAAAGAAAGGGGTGAGGTTTTTATTCATCCACCACAAACTCCACTTTATATCTGGGTGTGCTTTCGAATTGGGCGGAATTTTCATCAGTGGTGTTCGTGATTTTAATGCGCATGGCATCAATTTTCTTTTCGTTTAC
>CAJAXK010000379.1 GCA_903946925.1 uncultured Bacteroidales bacterium
AAAACATATATATAGTCTTGATTAACAAATAGATTCGTAAAATTATTTGTAAAACTGAAATTGAAAACCAAACAAGGAACGAAATGTTTCAATTGACAATAAAACATAAAATTCGGTTTAGCAAAAGATAACCATCTTTTTACAGACAAAAGATATCTTGATTATGGACAAAGGATATCTTGATTATGGACAAAGGATATCTTGACAAAATGGCGTTTGATGTATTCCAGGTTTTGCAAACTTCTTTCAAGAAAAGTCCGATTTTGTTAACCAAAATATATGTTTTAACATTTTTTAATAGCTATTTGACTTATTGCATTCCCATCAGAGCTTTTGTATGTAATTGATACACAATAATAGCTTACTTTTGCAGCTTCGTAATAATTCAAATAAGGCAATAAATAGCTTGCCTTTAGTATGAACCTAAAACAAACGCATGACAAAATTAAAATTTGAAAAAATTATAATAATTTCTTTTATTGGATTAATTGTTGCATTTCTGATCGGTTTAGGTGGGAATGCTGTTCTAAAAGCCGGGCTGCCATCTTCTGCCAAAGAAACAGAAGTTGATTACGAAAATCGGTTAAAATTACTTGAAAACAATCTGCTGGAAGGCAACATAACAAGAAATGAATATGATAGTATTTCTAAGATTATTCATTTGCAAATCCAAAGTTCTGTTGCCTTTAGGGATGAAGCCCACAACCTTGATAAAATCCCAGATTGGGTGGTCGAACTTGGCATCACACAACCAAATGGAATGAAATTCGACCCTACTTTTTCGGATTACACATCTGTTGACAGTCCATCAGAGGGTTTTAATTCAGTTTCGCTGGTGTATAACGGAACTTACGAAGTAGCTGTTGCAGAGGCGGCTAAAATTGCCGAAAGTGCCAAATTATCATTGGCAAAAAACCTTAAACAAAGGGGCAGGCCTATTGTGAAAACAAAAATTAAAAGCAATATAGGAATAAGCTACCTAAATTATAGCCTTGGCAACACAGATAAAGATTTTCTGATTTCGGTACAAGTAGCGCCTTCCGGAAGATTAACCATTATGGTTACCAATAGCAAACAGTTAAATGAACGGCTTCTTGCTTACGAGCCTATTAATAACAGGAAAAATAGTAAAGCAAAACAGAAAAAGCAGTAAGTTTGGGTTTTGAAAAAAATCTAATTTATGCTTTCTAACATTTACCGTACCGAACACGATTCGCTGGGACCTCTTCAGGTTCCGGCGTTTGTTTTATATGGCATCCACTCATTGCGTGCGGTTTCCAATTTCCCAGAACATACACCTTTCAACTTTGAATGGTATAAAGCATTAGGTATTGTAAAATTAGCCTGTTACAGGGCATACGGCAACTTCTGTTCAGCAGTTAGAGGCCGCAACATTGAACTTCCTTTTAATTTGCTGGAAAATGATGTGCTCCAAGCCCTTGAATCAGCCGCATCCGAAGTTTCCGAAGGAATGTATTTCACATCATTTATAGTCCCAGCCGTGAGTGGTGGCGCAGGGACAAGCATAAATATGAATGTTAATGAAATCATTGCCAATGTCGCTTTGCAAAAATTGGGTCATGAGCTTGGTTCTTATGATATAATTGACCCAATAGAAGCGGCTAATATTTACCAGTCAACTAACGATGTTGTGCCAACTGCTTTAAAAGTTGCAACCATGCATCTACTGGGCGATTTGGAATCAGTGATAAACACGTTGCGTCAAAAAATAGAATTAACAGAGGGAAAATATCGCAACGAATTGAGGATTGCTTACACCCAAATGCAAGAAGCTGTCCCATCATCGTATGGTTTGTTGTTTAGCACATATAGTGAAGCATTGTCGCGCGACTGGTGGCGGGTTTCCAAATGTTTCGAAAGGATAAAGATTGTGAACTTAGGTGGAAGTGCCGTGGGTACAGGCCTTGCAGTTCCAAAGTTCTTTATAATGGAAGTTGTTCCAATACTTCAAAGCCTGACAGCATTGCCTGTTACCCGAAGCGAAAACCTGTCGGATACCACAAACAACTTGGATTCTTTTGTTGAAGTTCATGCAATTTTAAAGGCTCATGCTGTCAATTTGGAAAAAATGGTTTCTGATATCAGGCTTTTAGCTTCTGATGTTGCCGGTGTGCATGGGTTGCAAATTCAGCAACGGCAGGTTGGCAGCTCAATTATGCCGGGCAAGGTAAATCCTGTAATTCCTGAGTTTGTTATAAGTGCCGCCCATAAAATTTATAGCAACGATATGTTGATCAGCTCATTATGCGCACAGGGCTGCCTCGATTTGAATGCCTATTTACCTGTAATCGGCCACGCTTTGCTCGAAAGTTTAAAACTATTGATTGCTGCCGACAAAACAATTGCTGAAAACTTGATTGAGGGATTAAGTATTCCCAATGGATTAGGAGCTTCGCGATTGTTCAAAAGCCCTGCCATTACCACCGCTTTAAGCCCTATAATCGGTTACAAGAAAGCCGTTTTGCTATCAAAAGAAATGAAAACATCAGGTTGTGATGTATTTGAGGCTAACTCCAAACTCAAATTGATAGACGAAGAAAAGCTGAAAAATGTATTAAAACCAGAAAACCTATTGAAAACAGGTTTCACCTTGAGCGATTTGGTTTGAGGTTGGTTTCTGTTCATCATAAAACAAATTGAAAATGAAGAAAGGCAAGGAAATACGTCCGCATATCGGCATTTTTGGCATGCGGAACAGTGGCAAAAGTTCGCTAATCAATGCTTTGGCTGGACAGGAAGTATCCATTGTTTCGGATGTTGCCGGAACAACAACCGATCCGGTTTCGAAAAATATGGAAATTGGCGGCTTAGGTGCCGTTGTGCTTATTGACACCGCCGGAATAGACGATGAAGGCATGTTGGGCGAAAAACGCATTGCCCGCAGCCGCGAAGTAATTAAAGCTATTGATTTGGCAATACTCCTGATAACCGAAAATGCTTTAGGCGATTTTGAATTTGGATTGATAGAGGAATTCAACAAATTGGATGTGCCATACTTTTTTGTACATAACAAATCCGATTTACAGGCTGTGTCTCCTGAAATAGTTGCCAGAATTGAAAATGAATTTCAAACTACTGTGCTTGAATTCAGTGCCTTGAACAACTTAGGTATAGAAGCTTTAGTGAAACAAATGCGCAATTTTCTTCCCGAAACAGCATGGAAACCTGGAACTTTGGTTGGCGATTTGATTTCGTATGGCGATACTGTGTTACTCATAACACCAATTGACATTGAAGCCCCTGAAGGCAGATTGATTTTGCCCCAGGTTCAGGTTATACGCGATGTGCTCGACCATGATGGGGTTGTTGCTATTTGCAAGGAGCGCGAAGTGGATGCCTACTTTAAGCGGATGCAACCAAAACCCAAACTGGTAATTACCGATAGTCAGGTGTTCCTGAAAGCGGATGCATCCATTCCGCAAGAAATCCCCCTCACAAGTTTTAGCATAGTACTTGCTCGGCAAAAAGGCGATTTTCAACACTATATTAAAGGAACACCAAAAATTGGTCAACTCAAAGATGGTGATCGGGTTTTGATCCTCGAATCGTGCAGCCATCATGTATCTTGCGATGATATTGGCAGGGTGAAAATCCCACGCTGGCTGAGTAATTTTTCAGGCAAAAAGCTTGATTACGATGTTGTTGCCGGCCTAAACCAAGTGCCGCGCGATATACACGATTATGCCTTGCTTGTGCAATGTGGCGGCTGCATGATTACCCGCCGACAGCTTGTAAACCGACTAAAACCAGCCATTGATGCAGGAATCCCCGTTACTAATTACGGAATGGCAATAGCCTACATCCACGGTATTTACGATAGGGCAATAAAGCCATTTTTAAATATGGCTGGGGAAAAGGCGGATTATTTGTAGTGCCAGAAAAAAAATCCAGTTTGTCTTCAGCCAATTATTAGCCTCGATACAAACCGGATTTAAAAAATTCAGTTAAAAAGCGTTTCTTAGTGATGGTGATGACCACCTGCGCCGTGTGCGTGGCCATGGCTTAATTCTTCGGCTGATGCTTCGCGTACTTCAATCACTTTTCCGGCAAAATGTAATACATTTCCGGCCATTGGATGGTTAAAGTCCATGCGTACCATATCCTTGCTAACGCTTACTACTATGCCTTGCAGCATATTTCCCTGATCGTCGCGCATTGGGATTACATTGCCAATGGCTAACATTTCGTCATCGGTTTTGCCATCAACTTGAAAAATACTCTTGTCAAGGTCAATTATGGCATCCTGATCCATTTCGCCGTAAGCATCGTCGCTGGCCAGTGTAAACTCGAAAGCATCCCCTGCTTTCAACGCGTTGAGGTATTCCTCGAATTTTGGCAGCATTTGTCCATTTCCGTAAAGGAAAACCAATGGGTCGCCAGCTCTGGTTTCTTCAATAA
>CAJAXK010000380.1 GCA_903946925.1 uncultured Bacteroidales bacterium
ATTGTTCTATTGTTCAAATGTTCTATTGTTCAAATGTTCTATTGTTCTATTGTTCTATTGTTCAAATGTTCTATTGTTCTATTGTTCAATGTTCAGTCACTCATTCGTTCAGTCACTCAGTCGTTCAATGCTTCATAGCTTCACGTTCATTCCTTCACAATCTCAGCAACCCGTATTCGGATTCAATTTTTTAACACTAATTCACTTCAAATTAATAAACCGGATTTTGATGCATCATTCCCAATTTTCGGATTCTATGTTTTTAAAGAGTAGAACTAAAAAGTGGAGAAATAGGAAAAGAGAGTGGAAAGGAATTCATGTAAACCAAAAGACCTCCAGACATATTGTCCAGAGGTCTTTTGGTTAGAATACTTGATTATTGTTAGCCTCAAAGGGTTAACACGTAACCAGCATAATTAGAGTTTTGCGATTGAGTTCTGCAACAAAGCAGTTGTGTATTTGTAATTGTGGATACCCAAACTATAGTCCCTTAAACACAATTGGAAGTTGATAATTGATCCCATTTGTGCATTTGTCAAAGTGATTAAAGGAAGTGTAAGGTTATAAGCTTTTTGTGCAGCAGTCCACGAACTGGATGGGCTTGGACTTTGGAACATACCAGTTGGGTTGTTTGCTTGTCCGTTAGGATTGTTGATAGGATCGTAAATATTGAGGTAACCATCGTATTTGTTGGTTGTGTTGGCAGCCCACATATTAGCTTCAGTATCGGGGTTCCTGTTCAGGATGTCGATTCCGTTGATTTTAAGTTTTGCTGCAAGGTCGTCAAGTTCTTTCTTGATCTCAGTGCGTGGGGCAACCCATAACGAATTGGAGGATGAATTTACATTGGTATGGCAACCTGTTTGGTTACAACCAGCAAAATTTCCTTTTGCGAAGAAAGTATGACCACCAGCCCTGCCGGTTTGTGTTGCCATGTGGCAATCCTGACATGAAGCACCAACAGTATGTACTGAATTTTCATAAGCTACACCAGCAAATTCAACTCCACCTTTACCAGCAAATACAGCACCTGCAGTTCCATAGTGGGTATGTGTCCTATAACCAGGTTTTAGTAAATTCAAATTGTTTGCCTGGGCAGCATCGTAAAAAATTGCGGTTGGGTTAGCAGCAATTGCTACATAATCCAATACATTTCCATTTCCGTTCGAAGCTGTGAATGGACGTGGTTGGTGACATTTCACACATAAATTGCTTTGGCCTCCGTCAGCAGGAAGGTTGATTTCCTTAGCACCGCCCCACATCGTCATTTTTACAGCAGCAACAGTGGTTAAAGGTGATAAATCCTCTTTGCCATAAGTTGTGTGCAAACTGCTGTGGCAAGTAACACAGGTAATTTCACCAATTGCGTTTGTTGCAAGGGTAGTATAATCATTCACATACTTATTGGTTGTAGTGTTAAGTGTGAATGTTGAAGGAATGTTGTTTTTGCAAACATAAAGGAATGCTTCCGATGCGTGGCAAGGCGAACATCCTACATTACCTGATTCTTCGAAAGCAGCTTCACCATAGCTATGTTTCGAGAATTCATACTGGGTGGCTGCTAATTCTACTGTAGCAGGGTTGTGGCACTCGGTACATTTTGTGCTTCCATCTACTCCATCAGCACCATTGGTACCGTTAGTGCCATTGGTTCCGTTGGTTCCATTTGCACCTGCAGGGCCTTGTGCGCCTTCTTTTGTACAAGCCGAAAAGATACTGGCTCCTATAAGTAAGAAGCCCATACCGATTACTAAGAGATTTTTTTTCATAATTTGTTGGTTTGGTTTAGTTTATGTTTATTAATCAGGGTTTTGCAATTAAATTGGTGATTCCCGCTTCGTTATTTATATAACAATGCAAATGTGTTAATATATTAGTCGTGTTGGTTAATTATTTCATTGATATATTTACAAGTCTTAATTGTAATTTTCCGTGTTTTTATTGATATATATCAATAGTTGAATTGATAAAATATTCACCCCATCTGCATTAATAGTAAATTTAATTAAGTTAAGAAACCAAGGGGCAGTAATTGAAGTTGGTTCAAACTTGTTTTGATTGTTGAAAGATTGGGTTAATAGCCGATTTTGAATACTAATTGGCGAATGAAAAAAAGGTATTACAAATGTATATCCTGACATCAGGGATCCGAATCGAGCATTAAACCTCCATTTAGCATGCTTATCCTGAAAAGGATGAGTCAACCCAATATTTTAAGCCTTGGCATTGTCAATTATTTCGCCCAATTCCATCCAAAGCATGGTTTTTTCGTCAATGCTTTGTACTAGGCTATTGTATTTAATTGACAAACTGTTAAGGTTTTCGGGGCTTTCTATACCCGAATTCATTCGGTTCATCACTTGTTCTTTCTCCGTTTCCAACAGTAGGATTTCATTTTCAAAATTTTCAAAGTCCTTAAGTTGCTTATAGGTCGGTTTAGTTGATGTTTTTTTTTCCTTTTTTTCTTCCTTATCTTCCTTTATTGGCTTTTCCAACCTTTGTGCAAGCTTTTGCTCTTTCATTCGCCACTGGTAATAGTCGGTATAATTACCGTAGAAATCTTTAATTTTCCCCTGGCCTTCGAACACAAAAACATGATCGCACAATTTGTCGAGCAAAAACCTATCGTGCGAAACAATAACCACACAACCGGCAAAATCCTGCAAAAATTCTTCGAGAACTTGTAAAGTATAGATATCCAAATCGTTGGTAGGTTCATCTAATATAAGGAAATTCGGATTGCGGATTAATTGAAGCAATAAGTAAAGTCTCCTCCGCTCACCACCACTCAAAGCACTAAAATAGGCTTGCTGTACAGGGTACGAAAAATCGAAATGCTGAAGGAACTGTGATGCCGACATGCTGCCTTTTTGCAACTGTATTTCTTCGGCCACACTTTTAACTATGTCAATAACCCGCTTATCCTCATCCAATTCCAACCCATTTTGGGTGTAATAGCTCATCACCACAGTTTGCCCAATTGAAATTTTTCCTTTATCGGGTGATAACCTTCCGGAAATTAGGTTCAGGAGGGTACTTTTACCTGTGCCGTTCAAGCCAACTATTCCAATTTTTTCGCCACGCTTAAATATATAGGTAAAATCGTCAACAGCCTTAAAATCCCCAAAACTCTTGCTGAGGTTATCAATTTCTACAATTTTCCCTCCAAGCCGGTTGGCATTTACGCCAAACTGTATGCTTTTATCTTCCCTTTTGAATTTGGCTTTGTTTTGCAAATCGTCGAAAGCTGAAATCCGGGCTTTCGATTTGGTTCCACGGGCTTTTGGCATCCGCCGAATCCATTCCAATTCGGTACGATAGATGTTTTTTGCCTTTTCTGTTGACAAGTCTTCCGAAAGTTGGCGTTCGGCCTTTTTTTCGAGATAATAGGTATAATTGCCTTTATATGTAAATATCGAGTTTTGATCCATTTCCAGTATAGTATCGCATACATTATCGAGGAAATACCTGTCGTGGGTAACCAATAACAGACTCAGCGATTCTTTTGATAGATACTCTTCTAACCATTCAATCATTTCAAAATCAAGATGGTTGGTAGGTTCGTCCATTAGCAAAAGATCGGGGTTTCCTAAAAGTGCGCGAGCCAAGGCTATTTTTTTCCGTTGGCCACCAGACAGTTTCCCAACCAGCAATGTCAAATCGTTTATTGCAAATTGGCCCAATATTTCCCTTGCCCTTGTTTCATAATCCCATGCACCCGAAGCATCCATTTCGGCCATGCATCGGTTTAAAAGCCTCTCGCTATCGGAACCGGGATTATGCTTGACTGCTTCGAGTGCAAATTCATAATCGTGAATCACTTTCATTAAACCTGTACCAGACGAAAAAATAGTATCAAGTATGGTTTTTGACCCATCGAGTTGTGGGTTTTGTTGCAAATAATCAATTTTTAAGTCCCTACGCGTAATAATCTTGCCAGAGTCAGGTGCATCCAAACCTGCCAAAATGTGCATGAGCGAGCTTTTTCCAGTGCCATTTCGGGCAATTAAAGCTACTTTTTGGCCTTTGTCGAGGCTGAAACTGATGTTTTGAAAAAGGACTTTTTCGCCGTAGGCTTTTGAAAGGTTATCAACCTGAAGGTAATTCAACGCTTGAAAATATTAGTGAGTAAGCTTTTTGCAAAAGTAGCAAGAATGGCGGGAAAAAGTAATTTGATTTTGAAAAGCCCAAACATGAAAACAGATAAAAGTAAACCTAATGCAAAAAAAAAGCTTCCATTTGGAAGCTTAATTGGTGGTGTTCAATGCTGAATTATTGCATCTTAACATTGATTGCTTTAGGACCGCGGCGATCTTCAACAACTTCAAAGCTAACCAAATCGTCATCTTTAATTTTGTCGATCAAACCGGTAACATGCACAAAAACTTCTTTTGCAGTTTCATCATCAACTATAAAGCCGAAACCTTTTTGCTGATTGAAAAATTTTACTTTTCCAGTGGACATTGTAATTGGTATTAGAAATTATTTAATTGATAGTTGAACGCAAAAATAAGATATATTTCAATAAATTAACACTATTTATGAATATTTTTTTAATTTATTGATTTTCTGCTTTTTATAACTCTATTTTTTGGGAGATGCTGCTGCATTTTAAAACATTAAACTTAGAATTGCTATTGCCGATTATTGCTGGATGCTTCAACAGCTCACTTTTCCATCAGCCATTCAAGGATTTTTCGTGCTTCTTCGTGCGAATTCCCGCAAAACAAAACCTCTGGTTTAAAGCCTTTACATACATCCGGACGCTGCGGGATATGGAATATGGCGCAACGCATATCGTCCAATAGCTGCACACACCTAATGCCTGCCGGCTTTCCCGATGGCATACCTGGAA
>CAJAXK010000381.1 GCA_903946925.1 uncultured Bacteroidales bacterium
CCCACCTCTTCCCATTCCGAACAGAGTAGTTAAGCCCGCCTGCGCAGATGGTACTGGATCAAACCGGGAGAGTATGTCGCCGCCGAATTTTATTCGCCCTGCTGTCTTTTTGATAGCAGGGTTTTTTTTTGTTCGATAGTATGAATGAGGTTTGTGTATTTACGCCTACACTATCCTGAAAAGATAAAAGCGGAAGATATATTGTAAAAGTAAAAAGTTTTTAATGGGGTATCTTATCATCTCCCGTGAAATGTTTAATGAATTGATTTTGAAAAGAATATAGAATTTGTCTAATTCCATCAAGTTGTTGATTATCAATATTCTTAGTAAAGTTACGGGAGACGAGAAGATACCCCATGAAGTTTTAAACTCAATTCAACGCCTTTTCCACTTCGTCAAGCTTAAGGAATTGCTTTTAACATAAATCAAGACAGGAGTATAAAAGTTTTAGCTAAACAAACATCAACTTTGATAAGCAATTTCATTCGCTCTTTTAAAGCATCCAACTAGCGGATAACTTAATGGAATATCTACTAAAGCATTAAATATAGGTTATTTTTGAATATTTTATTCGGTGCTATCAAGCCATTCTACGCAGTTCGTCAATGGTCCACCACTCAACGTCATCAATACCTCTAACAACTTGATAGGTATCAACTTTTATAAGAACGAGAGTACAGTCTTCCGAATGTATAAAAGATGAAAGTTCAGGATGCCTTTCAATATGTGCATTAAGAACAATATTTTTATATTCAGCTTCTATCTCTTCAACGTGACCAAATGCTGTTAATACTATACTTTCCTGTAGCCCCACCCTGTTAATATCTATACTTTCAACGAGAACAGCCACTTTCCCATTTTGTGAAAGATTAGTGTATTTGCGTGTATTGCGATAAGTAGCAAAAATTAGCCTTCGGTATTCTTCAATTGGGGTAATTCCAATAAGACTGGCGTGTGGTTGACCGTTAGCTTCAGTTGCTAGGACAGCAAACTTGCTGATATTAAATATATCCTCAATGTACTTTTTGATTTTTAAAAGGTCACTCATATTTAGTTTATTCTATCCTTTTACAGTGAATGTATCGCAATAACAAAAAATATACGAATCTAGTACCATGTAAAACAATGCAGGTAATGAAACCAATACACCATCTTTTACTTTCAGTCGTACCAGAAAGCCCAAAAACATTAATAAAGCCAAGCCTCCTGAAGAGACTATCAAAATAGGATTGAACATTAATCCTACAAGCATTCCGAGTGCTCCGGCAATCTCCAGAACTGCTGTTAAGAGCCCAAAATCCTCCAACTTAAAACGCTTAAATTCGCTTTTCATGTGCGGGGATACAAACCAGCCGATTCCATATAATAGAAAGGATAAACTTGAGAGTACAGTGAGTATACCAAGCGACTTCATTAACAAATTAAATTTAGGGAAACAGAAGCAATATAAAGGCAAAGCAGTAACAGGAATAGCGAAGGAATTCGTTTCTGACAGGAGTTTTTAACTTTGAAATGAAAGTATTGTGTGCTAACCATCAGAAAGGACATCATAAGTGCCGGAATAAGAACCAGCGATGGATACCAGATGCCTGTAACCAGCGAGGTTGCCAGCACAATTTTAGTTGAGCCAACCATGGTATGGGTTAAATAGCTAAGGCCATACTGTTTAAACTCTTTTATGATATTATCGAAACGGAAGACCCATACAACCACTATTGATATTGCAACAATTGCCTGGGCAATGAAAGCGGAATTAGCCATTCTATTTTTTCTTTTAAATTTTCCTGACTCATTTGGCTTTCCAGTTTCGCCCCGTTTTTTAAAGTGAATTCCGGCCTCCACTTACAAGCTTCAAATTTAATCAATAATGATTTGCGAACCCCATTAAAGTTTAATGTTATGATCAAATGTTAAAAAATATCGATTTATTAGCTCAACTATTAAAAGATGAATCGGGGAATGATGGAAATGTTTGTAACAATGACTAATTAGCCCATTTATTGTTTTGCGCAATTAACCTTAATCACTTTATAGTTGATGCAGCTTGAGATATGCTGCCTTTATACAAATAGACCGGCAACTCAGAGTCGCCGGTCCATAATATGAATTTTAGAAGAAAATGTGATTTTTTAGTATGTTATTTCTAAACTAAATTTATTTGAAATTAACACATTGCAGGGAACTTTAAATTTATTTTCCCGCTGGAATTAGTACTTTGTCTATTGCATGTACCACGCCATTCGACCCTTGCACATCAGCTACAATTACATTGGTATTGCCATTCAACATCACACCTTTACCAACGTTAACAGATATGGTTGAACCCTGTAAAGTTGGAACATTGCCGTTTACTAAGCCCGAAGAAACATTATTGCCAGCTACTACATGGTAAAGAAGTATTGGGGTAAGTTGCTCGGCGGTAAGCGCATCAATTCCACTAACTCCAAGTGCAGTAAACAAGGCCGAGAAAGCATCGTTGGTTGGGGCAAAAACCGTGTAAGGCCCATTTCCGCTTAAAGTTTCGGCTAATCCCGCTTTCACAACTGCAGAAACTAATGTGCTGAAAGCGCTATTATTCACTGCTATGCCTACCACTGTTGGAGGAAGAAGAACTTTGTCGATAACGTGTATAACACCGTTAGTACCAACCACATCAGCAAGTACCACACTGGCTGAATTATTAATCTTCACACCAGAAGCTGTGTTGATATACATATCCATTGGATGAGTCATGTATTCGCTCAGGGTTTTGGCATAACCTGTTTTTACTGCATCTGAGTAAACAGTGCTACCTAGAACATGGTAGAGAAGTATGGGTTTCAAATCTTGAGGAAATGAGGCAACAGATGCAAACGCATCATTTGTTGGGGCAAAAACCGTAAAAGTTCCTGCTGGATTGCTGAGTGCCGGCACTAATCCTGCCCCTGACAAAGCTGAGACAAGCGTGGTGAAATTACTGTTGGCCACTGCGAGATCTGCTACTGTAGGAGGTAACAATACCTGATCTATGACGTGTATTACTCCGTTTGTTGCCATAATATCAGCTTTTGAAACCATTGCCGAGCTGTTAAGTTTAACACCGTTCATAACATCTACCTTGAGTGAAACAAAGCGTCCACCAACAGCGGGACTGAGAGTTGAAACATAACCGGATGTTAGACCTGAAGAAACAGCTTTCGAGCCTAACACATGGTAAAGAAGGATTGGACGAAGTGCGTCAGCGCTTAATTGATCAATTCCAGTTACTCCTAACTTGGTGAACAATGCTTTGAAAGCATCATTAGTTGGTGCAAACACGGTGAAAGTACCCGAATTGTTTAAAGTTGTTGCCAAATCGGCTTTGGTTAATGCCTGTACCAAAATGGAGAATTGTGGATCGGACGATGCTGTGGCTGAAATACTTTTTGAAGTATTGTCCAAGTTGTTATCGTTGTTATCATCGTCTTTTGAACATGAGGTTAACGTAAACATTCCTATGGCGATCACGGCCACTAAGGATAAAATGGTCTTGAAATTGGTTTTTGTTTTCATGGCTTTTTTTGTTTAATGATTTGTTAGAATGATTAAACAGAGGTAAATGGATATTGTTTAATTGTTTTTAAAAATAATTAAACAATAATTCAAATAAATTATTTAAGATATTGATATACATGGTTATATGAA
>CAJAXK010000382.1 GCA_903946925.1 uncultured Bacteroidales bacterium
AATTCAACTTCCAATCCGCGGATACGTAATATTATTAAACTGGGGACAAATAGCCGTGAGAGGCGTGCCCAGAACACTTTTATTATTGAAGGGTTCAGGGAAATAAGCCGCGCCTTAATTTCAGGGATTGAAGTTAAGGAATTATATGTTTGCCGAGAATTGGACAAACAGGGTAGGAGTGTGGAATTACTGGACTTATATCCTGGGATTACTATTTTTGAAGTAGGCCTATCTGCTTTTACGCGTATTGCTTACCGCGAGGGTTCTGATGGGCTTATTGCCTTGGCGACCCCACGAAAATTGGGTTTAGAGGATTTGATACTGGGATCCAATCCTTTGCTTCTTATTTTAGAATCTGTCGAAAAACCAGGAAATCTTGGCGCTATAATGCGCACCGCCGATGCAGCGGGAATTGATGCTGTAATTATTTGTGACCCACTAACCGATATCTATAATCCGAATACTATCCGATCGGGCGTTGGGTGTATTTTTACCCGTCAAATCGTATCAACTACTTCAAAAGAAGCTTTGTTATGGCTTAAAATAAGGAATATAAATATTTATGCCGCTGCCCTGAGCGAATCAGCAATCGTTTATCATAAAATTGATTTCTGCCAGCCATCGGCTATCGTAATGGGAACGGAGGCAACAGGGTTGAGCGTTGAATGGCTTGATAATTCTGATGCACAAATTATCATTCCCATGTTGGGTATTGCCGATTCCTTGAATGTTTCAACGTCCGCAGCCGTTCTGGTTTTTGAAGCTGTGAGGCAAAGGGAATTGAATAAAGTTTGATAGGCTTCCGAAAAAAGGATTTTCCCCACCGATATGTCCCATTGCATCTAATCAAAAAATAACCACGAAATTCCAAACTTTAATCCAGCATCTGCTTGAGGATAATTGGGAACCAATATGTAATTGTAATTTATCAGACCGGCGTTAAAATGTTCATATTTCACGAATATCCTGGCACGTTTTATATTCAGGTTCACAAAAGCATCGAGATAAGGGTAGTTCCCTGAAACATAATTCTTTTGTAGGTAAAAAGCGCGTAAAGCTGGCATATATGCATTTTGATACCATTCTGAATGATATGTACCACTTATACCAACTTGAGCATGAAGGGCATTTTTGAAAAGCACAATATCATAGCAGAGGGTTAATTTCCCAATAACCGCAGGGAGTTGAAGTACGCTGTCAGGTGTAACTTGTTGCACAGAAGCATATAAAGTAGTAATCCAATGTTTAATCCTGAATTCTTTACTCACATGGCCGTTTAGGATTGTTAATGCATCTGTTAGCTGTTCGGGCAATATTTTCTGGTTCAAATAAGTATAATTCTGTATTCTGGTGTACGAAACATTCAAGTCAAATCCTTTCAAAATCAAACCAAATTCACCTTTTATATAATCCTGTGTTTCAAAGGAATTGTCCCATCTGAAATTATCCGAATAGTAATGGTTCAAGTAATAATCAGGTTGCGATTTGCCTTTCGAGA
Organism: uncultured Bacteroidales bacterium; assembly: GCA_903946925.1. Lineage (GTDB taxonomy): Bacteria > Bacteroidota > Bacteroidia > Bacteroidales > UBA4417 > UBA4417. The sequence goes on from CAJAXK010000382.1 coordinate 1,499, forward strand.
AATTTAAATATGCTTTGTGGTTTAATTTCCCAAAATATTGGTAAAAGTTACCTTCAAGCAAGCGATCGCCTGCATTATATCCTCCAAGTACAACGAATGCAGAAGCTTTAAAAAAGGTTTTATGTTTTATAATCCCTTTCAACATTCCAAAAGGTACAGTTTGATGAAATGATTTGCTTACTATATCCTGGTAAAGCTTGTCTGTTTGGAACCTAACTCCGAACGAATATTGCAGTGGAAAGCTCTTGCCCAATGTATCCGGTACTTCGTTGGAATATACCAGACAGTTCTCAAGGTGAATATTTCTAACCGAATCGAGAACAGTTAATGAATCGTTGTAAAACTTGGGATAAAAGTCGAAAGAAGACGGAAGGCCTAAATCCTCATACGCGTTCCCCGTTTTGTAAAACCTGAGTGTGTGTATAAACCTTCCCGCATCAAATTTACGGGCAACAACAGTTGTGGTTGTATCCACTTTTTTTATGATTGTTGGTTTCAGGATGTTAAAATACTGTTGGAATACAAATCCTGAGCTTTTTCCACGGTTGACGGCGTTTTCCAGATTTATGCTATACACCTTTCTATTTGATTCGGTGTTTTGTAAAAAGGCTTCAATGTTTTGTATGCCTCCGTTTTCGTTATTTATGGATCGGTCAGTCCTATAGGTTATTACAGCTCCATATCTTTTGGTTGGATAAATAAAGGCACCATAAAATGTTCCACCTGCATGATAAGCACGCTGACGGAGATAGATTCCTGGCGCATTGGCAAAACGGGCACTAAGCCCTAAATAAATACCGCTGCCAATTCGTTGTGAAAAATTAATATCCAATTTTTGCTCTTTCAATGGACCCATGTGGTACCTCAAATGGGTGAAAGGGTTATCGCTTATATAAAACTTAATGCTATCATCTTTTAGCTTGTATGGATCGAAAACATCGGATTTAAAACGAAAATTGGGATTTGGCTGTAAATTAAAGAAAAGTGGAAATGAAGCCGATCCGGGATTCCCTAAGTTTGCATAAAATTTGTTATTTTGTTTTGCGACATCATATTCTTGAAAATAATTGAGGGGTTTTGAAACCAAAAAACTCTGGTAAGCACCCTGCTCATTAAGGGAGAAATAACTAACAAGAGCGGAATCAGGGCTATGTACATCTTTCTTCTTACTTGATTCCTCATCGCCAATATCATTTACACCGCTTTCGTTTCGCTGTGCTAATGTGCTGTAACAGAGTATAACTGTAAATAGAAATAAGACGTAGGCTTGCTTTAAAAACATTTTAGTTTATAATTGGTTTTAGTCTGACCTTTCAGCAAAGGTACTTAAAAATCATTTAGAATTCATAGTCCCGCACTGTTCCCGAATTTGTTTTTGAATATTTAAGAGGAACAATATTTAAGATTGATATAAGTAAAAATCGATGCCTACTATCGAACAAAAAAAAACCCTGCTATCAAAAAGACAGCAGGGCGAATAAAATTCGGCGGCGACATACTCTCCCGGTTTGATCCAGTACCATCTGCGCAGGCGGGCTTAACTACTCTGTTCGGAATGGGAAGAGGTGGG
>CAJAXK010000383.1 GCA_903946925.1 uncultured Bacteroidales bacterium
AGACTGTTAGGGTAACCCAAAACAAAAAGTGACTTTTGGGGCTTTAAAAAACATATCACAAATGCTGAACCCCTATTCCAAACCCTAACCACTTAAAAGCAGTTTATTTTATAGCCGAAAACAAAGATTGTTCCGACACATCCAATCCCAATTCCCTTGCTTTAATAACATCATCTGTAGCATTTTTATTCATGCCAGCCAGTTTGTAGGCAATTGCCCTATTTGTATAAAGAGATACTTTTTTAGGGTCTAAACCCATCCCTGTTGTAAAATCGTTTATCGCTGGTTGGTAGGATCCAACACTCCTGAACGCGACACCTCGCCATTCAAAAGCATTTGGGTTTTCGGGATGCGCCTTTAAGTAAACGGTGTAATCTTTTATAGCCAATTCCCATTTTTGTAGCGAACTATAGGCAACCGCCCTATTCAAATATGCTTCGGCGTTGGTGGTATCAATTGCAATTTTCCGGCTACAATCTTCCACAGCATTTTCAAATTTGCCCAACCTAAAATAAACGGATCCCCTATCGCCCAATGCATTGGCCACCACAGGGTCGAGTTCGAAAGCCTTGTTGAAATCGGCCAAAGCCGAATCCAAAACCCCCAGACTTGCATACGCATTGCCTCGTCCCGAAAGGGATTTCACATACACGGGATCTAATGCCAGGACTCTTGTATAATCTGCAACGGCCTCCCTGGGCTTATCAATCAATCGGTAAAGGCTGCCACGGTTGTTGAGGGCTTCTTTATAGTTAGGCGAAAGCTCGATTGCCCTGTTAAAATCAGGTAAAGCCTTGTCGTAATTTTTCTGCTGCACATTATAATAAGCCCTGTTGTTGTAGGCGGTATAGCTTTGGGGATATTTTGAAATTACATCCGTCCACAATGTTCCACTGTTTTTCCAAACCGCAACCCGCTGTACAGATAGAAAAGCCAAAATTCCGAAAAACAAGAATAAAACCATGGAATACACATATTTAGGTAAAGGATACTTTGTGTAAATTTGGTTTAAAAGCCATGCCAAACCCAACAACAACCCAATATACGAAAGATAGGTGTAGCGTTCGGCAATTACTGCGCTCCCAACTTGCACAAACTGAAGTGTGAGTAAAATATTAATAAAATAGAACAAGAACCCGAAAACAACTAACCTTGTGAACTTCAGCGAATAAACAACTAAACCTATAATGAGAAGGTTAAAAATGGGTGCGATATAATACTCCGTGGTAAGTTGCATTGAATTGTTGAAACCCGGCACAGGGTGTAAGGCTGACAACCCTGTGGGTACAATCAATTTAATGATGTATGCATAAACCCCAAACGATGCAAAAAGGAATTGTTGCAAGGCGTTATAATGTTTCATATCCACCACGGCAGTATCTATTTGCGCATTTAAAGTCGCAATACCAATGGCAATGGATATGGCAAAGTATGGGATTTTTTCGAGTAGCAGTTGAAAATTCAACTTGCGTTTATAAAAATAATCTATCAGCAACAAAACAAGTGGAAAAACAACGGCTGATGGCTTCGACAAGGCCGACAAGCCATATAAAACCAAGGTTACCATAAACCAAACCCATTTTCGTTTTTCGATAAACCATATCCACGAGGTTAAAGCGGCAAGGAAGAAAAAAGTGTAGAGAACATCTTTGCGCTCCGATATCCATGCCACTGATTCGACATGCATGGGATGGATTGCAAAGATTGCAGCAACAAACAAAGCAGGTAATTTCTTTCTGCTGAATATGAGGAAGGCAAAGTAAAAAGCAAGCAAAGTGTTAAATAGATGAAACAAAATATTTACAAAGTAATAGGAAAATGGTTCCAGCCCTGAAAGTTTAAAATTGAGCGCCAACGACAGCATGGTAAGCGGATGGTAATTCAGGGCAATGGGTTTTGTAAAAATGTGCTCGATATTTGCAGATGTAAGTGCCTTTATATAAGGGTTATCGGTAATATAATCATTATCGTCCCAGTTGTTAAAACTGTTGTGCAAGGCAGGCGAGTAAACAATAAATGTAATAATTACCACCATGGCCAAAAGAAGAATTTCCTTATTCTTAGCCATGAAGCCCAATTCCTCTTTTGAAGTACTTAGTGGTTTTGAAGGTATTGACTTTTTCTGATTATTATTGTGCTTTTGAGCCTTCATAAGGTTAAAAAAACGACAAATTTATAAAAAAAACTTGTCCGGCATTTTAGGGTTGCGAATTGAAATAGAAAGTCTTCCGGCAATTCGTTACCTAAGTTACTGAAACTACTAAAAAAGAGTCAGGGAATCTATCCCGACTGACTTTACTTTTCGCTTACCTTTGCCCCGAAATAATAACAAATACAAGCGTTCTACGTTATTTGCTTCGTGACCCGCAATGTGGGTTTTTGTTATGACACTTTTTTTGTTTATTTGAAACTAAGCACATGATTGAATTTGACCGTTTTACATTAAACAATGGCTTGCGCGTAATTGTGCATCACGATGTCAGTACTCCTATTGTTGCAATGAATATCCTTTACAACGTAGGTTCGCGTGACGAACAGCCCGAACGTACTGGTTTTGCACATTTGTTTGAACATCTTATGTTTGGTGGATCCGCAAATATACCACGCTACGATGGTCCTTTGGAAAGGGTTGGCGGCGAAAACAATGCTTTTACCAACAACGATTTTACCAATTATTACCTCACTGTTCCCGGGCATAACCTGGAAACTGCTTTCTGGCTCGAATCAGATCGTATGTTGAACCTTGCTTTTTCGGCCAAGAGTTTTGATGTGCAACGCAATGTGGTTGTTGAGGAATTCAGGCAGAATTACCTGAACCAGCCTTATGGCGATGCGTGGCTGTTGCTCAGGCCATTGGCTTATAAAGTCCATCCATATAAATGGGCAACTATTGGAATAGACCCTTCGCACATAGAACAAGCCAGTATGGACGAGGTACGCGGATTTTACCAAAAATATTACAACCCGTGCAATGCAATTATGGTTATTGCTGGCAATGTTGAAACTTCAAAAGTGAAGGAGTTATCCGAAAAATGGTTTGGGGTAATCGAAAAAGGAAGTGCATACCATCGTAACCTTCCAATCGAACCTGAACAAACCGGAGCCCGTACACTCACCGTTGAACGCGATGTGCCTTACGATTCACTTTATAAAGCTTGGCATATTTGCGGACGTAAGGATCCTGGGTTTTATGCAACCGACCTGATTTCGGATATTC
>CAJAXK010000384.1 GCA_903946925.1 uncultured Bacteroidales bacterium
AATAATCCAAAGAAAAATTTTAACTAACTATATATCAACATATTTAACTATAGAAACTAATCGACAATTTTCTTGTTCCAGCATCCCGGCAAATACCAGTTCAGAATTTTTGTCCTAAATTGGGAATGCTATTTCCACAATAGGTTTATTGAGTCCACTCCGATAACCCAAAAAAAAGAAAACCACGGAGCGATGTGCTGAGCCTGCCGAAGCAGCACAGAGGACACAGAGGACACAGAGGCTTGTTAATCAGCACTATAAACTTAGTGAACTTAGCGAAGCGATATCACGAACACCTTAAAAACAAGCAATTGTGAGTAAACCTAGAGTTTTTGTGCCTTTGTGGCAAAAAAGACTTTTCGGAGCGGACACTTTATTTGGGTTTTCAAATAGTTAAAACCTGATAATTTTCAAAGCTTTTCCGGTACGCAGGAAACCTTTAATGATCTGTTGGATATCGCGGTTGTCGTTGTAGCGTTTTATACTTTCCCTAATCTGTTCAATGTTTTCGATACCCATATCGTTTGCCATCCAGCCAAAGCCGGCAAAAACATTGTTCTCGATCAAAACAACCGAAACCTCATCCTCGTTGCGGCCGTGGTCAAAAATTGCCATATCCGACCACTTATGGTGGAATTCGGCTAAAGCCAGGCCAACCCTTTTATTGTAAATGTCAGGAGGTTCGGTACCGATGCATGCCCCCGAACATTGCCCGATCGAATGTTGGAAACAAGCCCCATGGTTTTGGTACAACCCGCACAATTTCTGGCAAAGACTATATTTTGCCACTAACTCGTGTACCTGCACCAAAGCTTCGTCAAACGTGGAAAAAACGGTATGGGGCCGGCCTGTATTCTTTATTTTCTCGATCTGCATCACATGATAACCGGATTGTAAATACAAAGAATACAGACCATATTTGTACAATGTGCGGCGCTGAAGCCTGTTATGCAAAGGTTTGTGTTTCTTAATTTCATCCGATTCGAGCAATAAAGCAATTAATTCGCTGCCGGTTTCTTCGCAGTAGATGCTCGCAGTATTGGAGCGCATTTCAATAGCCTTGTTTGTGCTGCTGTTTTGGAAATGCGATAAAACCCTAGCCCTGATATTTTTGCTTTTGCCTATATAAAGCAGTTTCCCGTTTTCGTCGTGAAAGTAATAAACGCCGGCTGTTGAGGGCAAGCTGCTGAATACCGATCGGTCGAGTGAAGGGTGTAATCCGTCAGTGGGAATCTGGTTTAGCGTTGGGTCCACGCTCAAAAGCCGTTCGAATAGCTTTACCGTAGCAAGTGCATCGCCGGCAGCGCGGTGGCGCGATGTTATTTGGATACCAAGGCTATTGCAAAGGTTTCCCAAACTGTAGGATTTGTGCCCCGGCAGAAGTTTTCTTGCCATTTTCACCGTACACAAAACCGGCCTTTTGTATTTGTAGCCCAGGTTCAGGAATTCCTGTTTCACAAAACTATAATCAAATGCAGCGTTGTGTGCAACAAAGGTACATCCTTCGGTAATTTCGACAATATTGCGGGCGACCTCAAAAAATTTTGGTGCATCTTTCAACATTTCATCATTTATACCGGTTAACCTGGCAACAAAAGGCGGCACACTACATTCGGGATTGATAAGCGTAGAATACTCATTAACAATCTGTTTGCCATCGTGGACATAAATTGCAATTTCGGTAATACGCTCACGGCTGGCATTACCTCCGGTGGTTTCAATATCAATAATGGCGTACACTATGCAGGGTGTTTTTTAAAGTTGAAAAGGTGGATTCTGGATTTGGAAACCATAAAATAATCATGCCAAGGGAAATCAGTTGTTCTATTTTAGTTTTTGAAAACATTACTCTTGCAAAAAATATAATCCTCATCCATTAAAAGCCCAAAGATACTTCACAAATCTATTCAGAACCCAATTGCTGATGCTAAAAATTCCATATCACTTTTGTGCAAACGTATTTATAAATCTAATAATCAAATAAATACATAAAAAGGTTTCTAAATATATGTAGAGGGAAGCAAATAATGCATACCTTTGCAGCTCTTTTCAAAAAAAAAACGCTGATCATGGCACATGAGGTTAAAATTTTTTCAGGCAGGGCCACCAGGTACCTTGCCGAAAACATTGCTCAAAGCTTCGGGACTAAACTTGGTGAAGTTCAGGTAATTGTATTCAGCGATGGAGAGTTTACAACCTCCTTTGAGGAAAACCTTCGAGGGAATGATGTTTATATAGTTCAATCCACCTTTCCACCAGCAGTGAACTTATTGGAGCTATTGCTGATGGTTGATGCTGCTAAACGCGCTTCGGCCAGGCAGATAACCGCTGTAATCCCTTATTTCGGTTTTGCCCGTCAGGATAGGAAAGATAAACCACGCGTACCGATTTCGGCCAAGCTGATTGCAAACCTGCTTACCGCTGCCGGGGTTCAGCGCTTGATAACCATTGATTTACATGCTGATCAAATCCAGGGGTTTTTCGATGTGCCTGTTGACCATTTGTACGCATCCTCCATATTTTTGCCTTACATCAAAAAACTAAACCTTCCAAAGCTTGTTTTTGCATCGCCCGATACCGGTGGTACACGCCGTGCAGCATCGTATGCCAAGGCCTTGGATACTGGTTTTGTGATTTGTTACAAGCAACGTTCTAAAGCCAATCAGGTTGATTTGATGACACTTATTGGTGATGTTAAAGGAAAAGATGTGGTTTTACTCGACGATATTATTGATACTGCTGGTACAATTACAAAGGCAGCACAAATTATGGTTGACAATGGCGCTGCAAGTGTTCGTGGCTTTTGCACCCACCCTATCCTGTCGGGCGAAGCACTCGAACGCATCGAAAATTCTGCATTTACCGAAGTAATTGTTACCGATACCATCCCTTTAAGGCACGAAAGCCCCAAAGTAAGGGTGTTAAGCACAGCAACTTTATTGGCCGATGTAATTAAAAGGGCACACAACTACGAATCTATCTCATCACTTTTTAAAACTAAAATTTAATAACCAACAATTCAAATTACATGAAAACAGTATCTATGAGCGGTTCGCTTCGGGCGAACGTAGGGAAAAAAGATGCAAAAATGAACCGCGCTGCTGGCAAAGTGCCTTGCGTAATCTACGGTGGTAAGGAAGAACTCCATTTCGCCATTGAAAGCAAAGTTCTCGACACCATCATTTTCACCCCTTACACTTACCTTATCGATCTTGATATCGATGGTAAAAAACTTACTGCCACCCTTCAGGATGTTCAGTACCACCCGGTTACAAACAGTACATTACATGCCGATTTTTTGCAGGTAACAGCAGGCAAACCTATTATTGTAAGCCTTCCTATCCGCATCGAAGGAAATTCGCCCGGAGTATTGCGTGGGGGTAAACTTGTTAAGAAATTCCGCAAACTGAAAGTTAAAGGCCTTGCCGAACACATGCCGGAAGAAATTGTGATCAGCATTTCAAAATTGGAAATCGAAGATACAATCAAAATGAGCGATATCAAGATCCCAAATATCGAAATCCTCGAAGTAATGAGCAATTTGGTTGTTACCGTTGCATCAACACGTGCAGTGGAGCCAGCAGCTACGCCAGGAGGGAAATAAGACTGGAAAACCTCAATTTTAAAAAAGGTACAAAGCCCAAAACTTTGTACCTTTTTTGCTTTTGCTTATTTCAGGCAATGTTTACTTATCATTGCGAGCAATTCAGCTTTATTTATAGGTTTCGATATATAGTCGTTGCAACCGGCTTCAATCGCCTTTTCGCGGTCGCCTGACAAACCATAGGCTGTTTGGGCAATGATAACCACATTTTTATTGAATTCGCGTATTTGCCGCGTAGCCTCGTAACCGCCCAATTCGGGCATTTGAATATCCATCAATATAAGGTCGAGGTCGGGATTTTGGCGGCAGTATTCAACCGTTGCCACGCCAGTGGTTGCTTTAATAATTTTTCTGCTTATTTTTTGTACATCAATCGTGAGTAGCGAATCTGAAACTTCATCATCTTCAGCAATCAGGATTTTCAAGTTTAAACTGTCAGGTGTTCGTGAGGAATGGGTTAAGTCAATATTTCCAATTTTCTGTACATGCGATTCATCGAAAGGAATTGTGAAATGGAATGTGGAACCTTTTCCTTCCTCACTCTCGACCCAAAGTTTGCCGTTGTGTTTTTCGATAAATTCTTTGCACAGCAACAACCCCAGGCCAGTACTCGATTCCCCGTCGGTGCCTCTGCGGTTTGTTTTATAGCCTAAGTTGAACAAATTATCGCAAATTTCACGGTTCATGCCTATGCCCGAGTCTTTAACAGAAATCTGAACGTATTGGTTGCTGAAAGGTTTTGCCAAGACCTCCACTTTTCCGCCTTTGGGCGTAAATTTAACAGCATTGGAAACCAGGTTTCGGACAATTGTTTGCAGAAGGTCAGTATCGGCAAAAACTATGAATTCATCCAAAAAGGCAATCTGTATTTCAATCCTTTTATTTATGGCCGATTCCTGGTTCAACTCAATGCAGTCGGCCAAAATCTGGTGTAATTTAAGTGGCTTTGGATTATAGGAAATTATTCCTTGCTTAATTGTTGACCAACTCAACAGGTTTTCGAGTAAACGAAAAAGATTTGTGGCCGAATTGTTGAGGGTTACAGCAATTCTTTGTATTTCGGGCATAGTTAGGCTTGGCAAATCCTTAACCATAATTTCGGAGAGCCCCAAAAAGCCATTAAAAGGGCCACGTAGATCATGGGCAATTATGGAAAAGAATTTATCTTTTTGGGCATTGAGCTGCTGGAGTTCCTCGTTTTGATTTTTTAACAATTCGTCAATTTGCATTTTCCTTACAACTTTCCAGGTGCTGTCCATTAACAAAGTAAGGTGCAAAACATCCGTTTCGTTATAGTCGGTATCCTTATTTCCTACGCCAACCACTGCTTCAATTTTATTCTCGATTAATACCGGAATGGTTAGGAATTTACTTAAGGGTGCATGTCCTTCAGGGTAACCTTTTTGTAAAGGGTGCGGGACTTGAAAATTGTTTAGCATTATCGGTTTTCGTTGCCTGACGGCTTCACCCCAAATTCCAGTGTCGCGTAAATCGTATTGGGTTCTTGGTTCCTTAATAAGACATTGTTCCATTACCTGTTTTGACCACGAAAACAAAGTAAACAGCTCTGCTTGTTCATCATAAAAATAGATATACCCAATTTTGCTTCCTGTAAGCAAAATTGCTTCTTCCAAAGTAAAATCCAATAAAGCTTGTGTGTTTTCGGCATTGAACTGAAATATCCTGACCAGACTTTTTAACCTTTCCTCGTTTTGTTTTACATTTAGTTCTGTGTTTCTTCGATCGGTGATGTCCTTTGCAAACACAGCCACTCTCCGGTTTTTATTATCCGAAACTACCGGGAAGATTGAATACTCTGTTATACGGTTATTTCTGATATCCTCACCAAATACTGGTTTTTGGGTTTCAACTACCTGGCGGATAAGTCTTTTTCGATAGGCTGCCACATCATCTGGCAAAATGGTGTAAATGCATTTTGAGATCAAATCCTCACGCTTCAGGCCAAACCTGATGGCATGTGCTTCGTTTGTATCAATTACAAAACCATTTTCGTCGAGCAGGATAAGCGTATCAGGTGTTGCTTCCATAATGGCGCGTGCATTGGCTTCGGCATCCCTGATTGCTTTCTCGGCAACTACCCGTTCGGAAACATCCTGAATAATTGGCAAAAAATATAAAGGTTTGTTCTCTTTGTCGTGTATTAAACTAATGCTGATATCGCCAAATAAAACAGTCCCATCTTTTTTAAGGTAGCGTTTCTGAAACCTTACGAGGTCCAATTGCCCTAAAGCCAATTGCTTTAATTGATCCATCCCAACCTGTGCATCTTCGGGATAAGTGATAAATGAAATGGAATTTCCTATAAGTTCATTTTCTGTATATCCAATAAAATTACAGAAAGCCTCATTGCATTTTATAAACTTTTTATCCAAATCAACCATTGCTGAAGCCACCGGAGACTGGTCGAAAGTGCGGCGGAACTTGGCTTCGCTGAGAAGCAGTTCTTTTTGTGCCAATTTTAGGTTTGTAATATCTTTTACTGTTGCTGAATAGCCAATAGTGTTGCCATTAGGATCCTTTAATTCTGACGGGCTTACGATTACCGGGAACCTGGTTCCGTTTTTGTTCATAAAAAGAAGTTCGAGGTTTTGTACCCCACCTGTTGTCATTTCCTGAAAACCTGTTTCAATTTGCCCATATTCTTCGGGTGGCCAGTATTTATGTGGCATTCCGGTCCCGATAAGTTCTTCGCTCGAAAACCCTGTTAATTGGCAAAGCGAAGCATTTACATCAGTATGTACTCCGTTAATATCCAAAACCGAAAACCCATCCTGCATCGTATTTATCAGGTTTTTAGTAAATTCGGTTGAGGCAATCAGTGCTGCCTCTAATTGTTTTCTGGCAGTAATATCGTGAAAAAGCACCATATTACATGTCTGGTTCTGCCAATAGGTTCTTGATGCGTATATTTCCGCATCGAAACTCGTGCCATCCTTCCTCTTGAGTAATCCTTCATAAACCGGAGGTTCGTAAAGTCCGGCAATCCGGTTTTGCAAACGTTGCTTCATCCGTGGATAATCCTCTGCATTCAACAGATCAACCTGTGATAATTCAAGTGCCTCCTCCACTGTATAACCAAGTAATAGGCAGGCTTGGGGGCTGGCATAAATAATCCGTCCGGTAGCAAGGGCGATAAGAATGCCACCATTGGTGTTCTCGGCAAGATTCCGGAAATTAGCCTCGCTCATTTGCAAAGCGTCTTCGGCTAATTTGCGGGTGGTTATGTCGATTATTGTAGTTATAAAATATTGAGGGTTTTGCACGGCATCATACTGGATAGCTACTGAAACATCAGCCCAGATTACAGAACCATTTTTATGCAGGTAGCGTTTATTAAAGCGGGTTTCTTTTATAGCGCCGCCAAGGAGTTTTTCCACCTCTTTTTGCGTTACCTCAATATCATCAGTATATGTAATATCCTGCCATTTCTTGTTTTGTAATTCTTCGGCTGTGTAACCAAGCAAATCGCAAAACGCTTTGTTGACATGTATTTCACCGGTTATTAATGTAATGGATTTGCCGCAATTGGCTGATTCGAAGATGATTTTAAATTTTTCGTCGCTCTCAAGGATCCTGTATTTGTTTTCCTTTTCGAGTAGGCGATAACCTTCTTCCAATTTTTGCAACTCATTTATGAGTTCTTCCTTGGTTTTTTGTGAATAATCAGCCATTTTAAGTTCCTTTTAAAATTAATATTCAGTTATGCAACATTAGGTTTTTGCGTTATTTATGAGTCAACAAGTTTGTTAGTCCTTAAAGTACTTTTGTATCAATGCCAGCAATTCGGTTCTATTTATAGGTTTCGAAATATAATCGTCGCAGCCTGCTTCTATCGCTTTTTCGCGGTCGCCTGACAAACCATAAGCTGTTTGGGCAATGATGACCACATTTTTATTGAATCCGCGTATTTGCCTCGTGGCTTCGTAACCACCCATTTCAGGCATCCGGATATCCATAAGTATAAGGTCGATATCGGGATTTTGGCGGCATAACTCAACCGCTTCGGTTCCGGTCCTTGCATTAATAATTCCCTTGCCAAACATTTTAACTGTTGATTGCAACAACATTTCCGACACTTCATCGTCTTCGGCAATCAGTATTTTCAGGGCAGTGGCCTGGATTTCCGTTTTGCCGTCAACCACAGTATTTTTATTGATTTTGTTTTCAACCGATGGCGTATTGTAAGGCAAGGTAAAATAAAATACCGAGCCGATCCCTTCCTGGCTTTCGACCCATATTTTTCCGCCCAACATCCCAACATAGTTTTTTGTAATTGTTAGCCCAAGCCCTGCGCCTTGCATGGCCATTTTATCTTCGATATCGGCCTGTACAAACCGTTCGAAAATTGCATCCTGCCGATCAGGAGGAATGCCGATACCCGTATCCTTTACATAAAATTCAATATGCATTGGGCTGACTGCATTGCCAGATAATTGTGCGGATTCTTTTAAACTATACCCGAAATGGATGGAGCCTTCCTTGGTGTATTTAATGGCGTTTTTTACAAGGTTGGTAAGTATTGCATACACTTTTTCACGGTCGGTAATAATGGTTGCCTCCTTTGCCGACAAGGTAGTTTTAAACGAAAGTTTTACCCCATTGGCTTGCACTTCGGGTTTAAAAAATGTATATAGGTATTCGACCTGTTCGTTGATATTGGTTTCAACGAGGTTAATTTTCATCAGGCCGGATTCTATTTTGGAAATATCAACTATATCGTTGATGATATTAAGCATTCGCATACCACTTTTTTCGATGATCCTGATGTATTTTTGTTGTTCATCACCCGAGAGGTCCGGTTCTTTCAACAATTCGGCAAAACCAAGTATGCCGTTCATTGGGGTACGGATTTCGTGGCTCATATTGGCAAGGAAAGCCGATTTAAGCCGGTCGCTTTCTTCGGCTCTTTGCCGGGCATGGTCAAGTTCGGCATTTTTTTCAATCAGTTCTATCTCCGCTCTTTTCAGATAGGTTATGTCCCTCGATACACCAAGAACAGAAACTACTTCGTTTTTATCGTTCATTTCGGGGAAAAGCCGCCAGTCGAGATAAATTAACCCGGTAGCACCTTCGAAGGTAAATTGTTCAAAATGAGGTTCTTTTGTTGTAAAAACTTTATTTATTTGCTGTTCCCAAATTGCACATTGTGCCTCGTTGTAAATGCCAGCTTCCCGATGTGTTTTGCCTATAATCAGTTCGGCATTGCCTCCTGAAACACTAATCCCGGCCTTATTCATGTAGGTATGCCTGTGGGCCGGGTCGTAACGCATTATATAGTCGTTGCTGTTTTCGGCCAGCGACCTGAATTTTTCCTCGTTACCTTCAGCCTGTTCTTTGGCTTTAATTAATTCTTGTTCTGCAAGTTTGCGTTCTGTGATGTTTTCGTGCATAAAAACAAAACGTTCGGGCTTGCCTGCACTATCTTTTAATGGGAATATCAATGCCCGGATCCAAAGCGGCAAATCAGGTGCTTCTGCAACAGCATCATGCGTATTGAAATAAACATCCGGTAAGTGAACAATCTCCCCTTGTTTGACCCGGGAAACCAAATTTTCCAATTCGGTGCTTTTACTTTTCAAATCATCAAAAATTGAAAATTCAGGTGGTGGGATCATGCCAAAAAGTTCGATGAATGCAGGATTTGCTTTCAGTGTATATCCTTCTTTGTCAACTATTTGAATTGACATAGGGTTGTTTTCGATGATATCTTCCAGCAAGGCTTCTGCCTTTTTGCGTTCAGTAATGTTTTCGTGCATTAAAACAATTTTATTGGGTTTCCCTTCAATATCATTTAATGTGAAACCTAAGGCTTTAACCCAAACCGGGGAATCAGGAAAGGATGGGTCAACATCATGAACATTATAGTATGAATCAGGGAAGTAAACAACCTCCCCCTTTTTAATCTGCTCAAACAATTTGTTAAAACCGAGTGATAATAACTGGGTGTCGTTAAAAAAAGAATAGTTGGCAGGAGGTTTTACCCCAAATAGTTTGGTGTGTGCCGAATTTACTCCTAAAGAATAGCCTTCTATATCCAGTAATTGGATTGACATTGGGTTTTTTTCAATAATATCCCTGAATGTGGTTTCCAATTGCTTACGCTCGGTAATATCCCTGGTAATGTTCATCAGTACCGGAGGGTTGCTGGTATTTATCAATATAACATTTATTTCGACGGGGATAATATTTCCATTTTTGTGTTTTAAAAGGGTTTCGAAGTTCGAAAACCCTTTTGTTTGCAAATCTTTCATGCGTTGCATCAGTTGTTCATCAGTGCCCTCAACTTCAAGATCTGAAGGTTTCATTCCTGACAGTTCCGCTTTGGTATATCCCAGCATTGCTCCTGCTGCTTCGTTCATCTCAATGAAATTGGAAAGGTTCCCATCAGGGGAGATATGGAAGATGGTTATTCCATCCTTGTTGGCTTCAAAAAGTTCGCGATATTTTTTTTCGCTGCTATTAAGTTCGCTTTGTACGAAAATGTGACTTTCGCTAAAGAAAAAAATCATACGCGCCACAAAAATGCCACAGGATAAAATTACCAGTAGGGCAAGAGTATTGTGTTCGTTAAAAAATGTATGGTCGCCTTTCAGAAGCGCAAAATTTAATCCTGCAAAGAGAAACCAGATAAAAAATGAGGTTATAATGGATGTAACAAAAATCTTATTGTTTTCCCGCATTTTCACTTCCGTTGGCAAGCCCAGTATTTTACAAACAAATGGAAGCCGAAGCAATGATTCCGCAACCAGGACCAGGATTAGTATATTTATACAGTCCTTGATTGCAAATGAATAAAGGGTTTCGTCAGGGAGTTCATGTATTGTATCCTGTTGCCAAAATGGAGGGTTGAAAGAAAGTGCTGTATTAAACTGGAAAATATAATAATAGCATACCATCAGGATGCCTGGCAGGATTATAAGAAAAATGCGGAGAGGTAATTTGGGAATCCTTTTTATGTACCTGGTATCGTAAAGAAATCCACTTATTATGTAAATGCACAGAAAAATGATAGAAGTGAATAAATTACCCCAACCATTATTGGCCCAAAGCAAAAAGGGGAATAGCGAACCGCCCGTTAAGCCAGCAATAGCACCATATTGCCACCCATAAGCCATGGCAACAAGTATCGGCAATACAAGCGACCAGGGTATATCAATTGTTACTTCCCCCAAAATGGAAGTAATCCCATACGGCGCAAATATCAAACTGAGCAATCCCATTAGTACCGAAATCCCAACTTTTCTCTTTATATCGTACGTTCCTGAAATATTCATAAAATGTTGTTTTCTGTTGATTTATTACACAAGAAATTATTGATCCGATTAAGCTATGCTGGTTTGAAAGTGCCTTGAGTACTTAAAGTGCCTTGAGTACTTAAAGTGCCTAGAGTACTTAAAGTGACTAGAGATTATGGCATTTCTTCATTTTGAGTTTTTTTTGGGGACTCCATTTTAAATCATTTCCCGAAATATTTGTGTATCAAAGCCAACAGGTCTGTTTTGTTTATTGGCTTCGAAATGTAATCGTTGCAGCCTGCATCTATCGCCTTTTCCCTATCCCCCGTTAATCCATGGGCGGTTTGGGCAATAATGATAACCTCTTTGTTAAGCCTGCGGATTTGCTGCGTAGCTTCATAGCCACCCATATCGGGCATACGGATATCCATCAAAATTAAATCAATGTCCGGATTGTTTCGGCAAGCTTCAACAGCTTCAACCCCTGTCCGTGCTTTTAAAAAATCCCTGCCAAAGCTTTTGATGTAACTGTCAATCAACATTTCCGATACTTCATCATCTTCAGCAATCAGGATTTTTAGTTTTCTGGCAATTTCGTTTTTTCCTGAAGGCTCTGGTAGCCTGACAATGGTTTCTGCAATGGGTTCGGTATTGTAGGGCAGTGTGAAATAAAATGTTGAGCCTTTGCCTTCTTCGCTTTCTACCCAAATTTTCCCGCCAAGCATTTCCACGTAGGCTTTTGAAATTGTCAATCCCAATCCAGCTCCTTGACGAGCCATTTTATCAGCAATATCAGCCTGGATAAAACGCTCAAAAATAGCTTCCTGCCGGTTAAGTGGAATGCCAATGCCGGTATCTTTTACATAAAATTGTAAAGACGCAATGCATTGCGTCTCTACAATTTTATATCCCAATTCGATAGAGCCTTGTTTACTGTATTTTATGGCATTTTTCACAAGGTTGGTAAGGATGGCATACACTTTTTCGCGGTCGGTTAAAATGGTGGCTTCCTTAGCCGAC
>CAJAXK010000385.1 GCA_903946925.1 uncultured Bacteroidales bacterium
ATACCGCTTCGCTGAGTTCACTAAGTATATAACTCTGAATAACATTGCTTTGTGAACCTTTGTGTCATAGTACCTTTGTGGCGGTTCTTAATTTTTAGGTTATCGGAGCGGACTCAAAGTTACATTCTTATGTTCTTCCACCAGTTTAATGGAAAAAAAATGCGGGGAAGTTGCAAGTTGGCAGGTTGAACCTACTCTAAAAACAATTTCTTAATTTCAAATACTGGTTTTGATGGCAATTAACTTGATTTGATTAGGTTCCCCCATAAAATAGGTAAAAATCAATCTTAAAGGTAATTTAACCTTCCTACTCCTAACAGCTAACAGCCTAACAGCCTAACAGCCTAAAAGTCTAACAGCCTAAACTCCCATTCAATTCGTGATAAAACCTTTTTTTTGAAAACGGGAAAAATAATTTTATTCAGCTAATTGATGTTATTATACTTTTAGTAATTTGCAATGGCTTATAATACAGTATAATAGGGGTTAGGTTGCTTCGCAATTTCTGTTTAGTTAAATTTAAAGTGGCAATTTGAGGTCGGTATAATATTCAGCAACTTGAACAATACTTCTAACATTTTGTATCTTTGGTAATGCGTTTATTGTTTTTTCAAAAAAAACTATCTGGCATACATTAAACCTTAGTGATTACAATCTAAACCAATATTATTATGGAAACTTTGAAAGAAATTGCGCGTAAGAACCTTGGTATTAAACCAAACAATAAAATTATCCTGAGTTTGGATGGTGGGGGTATCCGCGGAATCTTCACGCTACAGTTACTTAAGCGGCTCGAAGAAATTGCTGGAAGCCCTTGTTACGAATGGTGCGATATGGTAGCGGGCACATCAACAGGTGCAATTATCGCTGGGTTGATATTGAATAAAAAGGATGCAACCCAAATAGAAGAGCTTTACACACAACTCGTTTCCAGGGTTTTCACAAAGCGGAGTTTTTTAGCCAACCGGTTCTACAACCCACCTGCATTTGATAAAAAAAATTACAGAGGCCTTCTGAAAAAAATAATTGGAAACAGCTCGTTGGAAGACCTATGCAAGGCAAACGGTTTGGATTGCCTTTTTACAGCAAAGGACATGGCTGCCGGCGAGGAAACTTTTTTTACTTGCATAAATAACAAAGGCTCCATGAAAGGCACTTACAAATCAGTGCTTTTACGTGGCGTTTTGGAATCTACCATGTCGGCTCCTACCTATTTTTCCCCACTCGAGCGGTTTGTGGATGGTGGCACTACAACCTACAACAACCCTGCGGCCTCCGCGGTTTTGGAGGCTTTGACTTATGGAGGTGCAGGAAAGTATAAACTTAACGAACTTACCGTGTTAAGTTTTGGAACAGCAACCAGCCTCCGTTTTGTTGATCCCAAAAAAACCGCAGATCTCAAAGGACTCGATACTATGTTCTGGTTAAACTATGTAATGGAGGAAACGAGCAAGGATGCCAGCGAAATGCAAGTTGATATGCTCAGAAGTGGTTTGTTTAAAGGCTTGGATTTTAGAAGGTTCCAGTTGTCGCTTGATGAAACTACAATGCATAAATTACCGGATAGGAATATTGAGCATGTGCCAGAAGTTGAAGCTGACTGGCTTCATGAACTCACTGAGGAAGTTTTGTCGCATATCGATATGGCCGATGTTTCCCGGTTTCCACTCATGAAAGCTATTGGCGAAAGCACCGCTGATTTTATTTGCCCTCCCGACGAGAAAAATACGCCTGTTGCCGAAAGAAAAGCCAATTGGTTTCGTTCTGATTTAATTGATCCCAAAACACATAGGGGAACATTGGTAACAGCTTACGGTAGCGTCGAAGCCATTAAAAGCCATCTATCAAATGCCAGTTGGCTTGATAGTCAGATTACTTGTTAGCGAGCAATTTGCTTAATCTTTTGTATCAAAAAAGTGCCTAAAGTTATAAGTGCCTAAAAATGCCTAAAGCTCCTTGCTGATTTTATTTGCCTTAATAACCAAATACTTAGACTCAAATGGTTTGAAGTTTTTTTTTAGTTTTGGGAATTAAAGTTTGAAACATTTTGCCCTATTACAAGGACTAACAAGAATAGAGGCATTGACTTTAGGCATTTTAGGCAATCCAGGCACTTTAAGTACTCTCGAAATATTATAATTTTAGCAAAGTAAACATTTACAAACTTTTAATTCCTTAGCAATGGCTTCAACAACAATTAACGATTATTATTCAGTAGGGACAGATCATACCGAAATAGTGCTCAAAATCATGATCGAAAATACACAGCTATCCAAAAGCACAGTGCGTTTAAACAAGCAATTGCTTGGGGAGTATAACGACTCATTTTCTGTTACTTTAGGAAAAGCAAAAGATATAGTAGGTTCTATCCTTTACATCAATACTACCGAAGCCGATATTGATCCCGATTCTGACCTGATAAGTTTTGGGATCGAAATATCGGGAGGGATGGCCCCATACAAAAACTACAAATCACAAACCGTTTCGGCAGGAGGTTTTATTTTATATTCTGCCGAAATAGCGTTAATTCCCTAAAGCTCTTCCTAACCTTAATAATTCATCACTTGGTGGTAATTGAACACGGATGACACGGATCTTATGGATTTTCACGGATTTTTGTCTTTATCAGTTTTAATCTGTAGCATCAGTGTTATCAGTGTTCTGCAAAGTTTGAGGATAAATCAGCCTAAAGCAATTTGACCATGAAAAATCACATTTATGCACTAATGTTTGCCCTATTGGTTATTGCTTTTTCGAACAATAAAGTAATTGCGCAAAGCGAAATCGACACAACGGTTAGCCTCGATATATTAACTGTGCCAAATTCCCCTGCATTCAATTTGCTCGAAATTAGCCCGGCAGGCGTGGATAAACCAACAACCCCAAACGATTTTGCAATTTCGCTTGCAAATGCCAGCAATAATTTTTCGCTTTTGCCCCGAAATTATGCTATCGAAATACTTCCAATCAGCTTTTTCCCTAAAAGTAAAAACTCCTATTCCAAATTTACGAACGATACAAAATACGTGAAAACCTGGGATCAGAAACTTTGGAATACCGTAACCCAAACTTTTCTCATTTCCGGAGGGTTTACTACCGACGAATCAGTGGAAACAACAACCCCCGATTACATCAGAACCCGTTCGGGGCTTGGCTTTAAGTTTTCGTTAACCCGTGGTAAAATTGATACAGCTTTTGAAAACTATAAAAATTCAATTGATGCGGTACGGGCGCAACTAAGTGTACTTCACAGTGTTATTGATGGCAGATGGGAAACCTATAAACAAACTGATATGTCTTACCTGATGTTTGCTTCTAAGCGCGACACACTGATAAATGAGTTGAAAAGGCTTCCAATGGATACAACCTTAAGCGCA
Source organism: uncultured Bacteroidales bacterium (assembly GCA_903946925.1). Taxonomy (GTDB): domain Bacteria; phylum Bacteroidota; class Bacteroidia; order Bacteroidales; family UBA4417; genus UBA4417. The sequence continues at coordinate 3,378 of CAJAXK010000385.1, forward strand.
AATGAAAAAGCAGAAAAAAAAATCTATTTTGAAAAACAGTTAGATGAGCTTAACAGATTGAAAACCATTGCAGATGAAGAGTTTAAAGCTAAGTTGATGAAAGAAGAATCATCATTGCTCGTATCGGAAGCACAGGCACTCAAAAAGCAGATCGAACAAATAAAATTTAAGCGGTACGGTTGGTTGCTCGATTTTGCCGGCGGCATGGTAATCGGGTTTAAGAATGACGATTTTCAAAACAGCGTTTTACAACAATATGCCTTTTGGTTCAATGGTGGATATGCTTGCAAAAAAGGCTTTAGTTTCATGGCTCTTGCGCGCTATTCGAACCTCAAAAATGCGTTAGTTGATGCCCAGGGCATCACAAGCGACAAAGTTTTTTATGATTTCGGTGGAAAAATCGAGTTCCAAACCAACGACAACAAATTGGCATTGAATGGCGAAATAATCAATAGGGTTTCAGATGGAACTCCTCTTGTGCGCTATACTTTTAATGCAGGCTATCAGGTTGGCAAAAACCAGGCAATTACATTTTCTGTCGGGAAAGCATTTTCGGGTACAGCCCAAACTGGTGGCAACCTCATAGCCGCACTCAATTTCATCAAAACATTCGGTTCCAGCCGAAGTTTGGTGCCAAAAGCAAAATAGCTAAAGAGAATAATTAACTGATTTAAAAGAAGTTTTATATGGAAACCCAAACAGATTTGTTCGCAATTATTGCAGGTTTTTTAACGGCAATTGTTATGATGGTTATACTTGTGTATGGGCTTTATCGCTTTTATAAATTTCTGCTTTTGAACAAAACATTATTTGGCGATACCCTGAAAGCCCGCATTGTAAGCTTGGGTATAACAAGCCTGATGTTTCCTGCCGGTATTGAGATGATTTTCGTTTATCCAATTAAACTGGTATCACGCACACTCATCTCGTTTTATTCGAGTATTGATACTTTGGTTGCCAGTAACGGCAATACAGGGTTTACGGATTCAATTTCCTATTTATTCTCTACAACCAGCCGCGACCTGAATACCTGGTTCCAAGCATACAGTGTTGTGTCTGTTATTCTGGCACTCGCATCATGGTCGTTGATAGGGAAATTAATAGATTCGTTCCAAAAAACGGGCGAAACAAGCGAAAGCAAATCGGAATCGGATATTATCAGGCAGAATATCATCTTGGGTTTGGTTTTTGCACTTAGCATTTATTTATCCTTAGCGGCTATTATTACTGTTCCATATTTTACCGAAAACAAAGATCAGGAGTTGAAAGAAGAACCCTTAAAAGATTATTTGGATAGGATAAAAATTGGTTACGAAAACAATACTTTCAAATCATTTTCAACAGAAAAACCTATATTGGAGATTGATTCGGCGGTGCTTCAGGCGATTGATAAAATCCAAAACCAGCAGTCGAAATCGTATGCCAAGCAAGTATATGACAGTTGGAGCGAGAATTATTCGTCCAATATGCGGATACGGAAAGCCACTGAAGATGCTTTGATTCAGGAAAATGAGATTTTCAAAACCAAGTTAGTAGCCGAAGAAACCAATATTATAAGCACCTATAATACCGAGTCCGTTAACCTTAAATCGAAACTGAAGCTATCGTTCAAAAGCTCATTATCAGAATATTACAGGTATTTTGCCGAATCGTACACAAATAGGACCAATATGATTAAGAGGATAGTGCAATCGGGTGATGATGAAATGAAAAGGGATTTGCTGACTTTCAGGCGCGATTTTACCGAATATGTTACAAAAGCATCAAAACCTGATTCTACAAATGTTGAATTGGTAGGTGGCCTTTATATTTACAAGAATGAGCGGAACTATTATGCTGGCCTCGACAATTACACCACCGATAATTATCCGATGCAGATACCTTCGGTGCCAACTCCCGGCGACGACCTTGGCATATTTAAAGGGATTGCACAATGGCTTATCAAACCTTCATCCATGGCTTTGGTGCTTATTGTAGGTATGTTGGGTTTTGGGTTGTTTGGTGCGGTAATTTCAACTTTCGTTAGGGAAACCAGCAATACCGAAGAATACAATAAAGATGCGGTAATTATTAAAGATATACCAGGCGTAATTATCCGTGGTATTTCGGCTGCCATAGTAATTTTTCTTGGTGTTAAAGGAGGCTTGGCTATTTTTAGTTCAGGCGAAGGCGAACCCAATCCGTATGCCCTGTTTTTTACCTGCCTGGTAGGCGCAGTTTACAGCGAAAAAATTTGGGAATGGGCTAAGGAGAAACTTTCGAGTAGTTTAAAAACGCCTATAAAGCCCATAAAAAATGAGGGAGAAAATTCTGTGGTAAAGAATCCAGAGGTTCTGCCATCGACAAAAGCCGCAAGTGGGTCGATGCAATCCAATGAAGAAATTGAGCCATCATCGCCTGAAACAAATATTTAGTTTTAGGTTTGCTCTGTTTTTGCTTGATAGTTTCGGCATAAATTTCCTTAAACACATAAATGTAATAGCTACCGTGTTTGGTCTAGATATATATTCTGACCACTTTGTTGGCATTTTATTTTCAAAACAAAGATTGAAAACCATAATCATTATTGCCTTCCATTTTTTGTTAAATGAAAAACCAAGTTGCATTTACTTCTATTATCGATGAATTAGTTGAAATAAGTAGATAATTTCTAGATAATAGATTTGTTATAATGCTTTAATTCAGATTGTTGGCTGATAATTAGAAAAAATATTTTCGAACCTGAGAATAATTTGGCAAATACTGCCGTAACTTTGTATTGCTTTTTTAATATTGGATACTTGGAGGGGACAATTACAATTCATAGTGTTTGAATTAGTTTCAGAAGGGGTTGGTTTTTAGGGGATTTTACAGCATTTTCAATAGCACTTCAATACATATAGTAGCCTAAAGCGGAATGATTTTTTTTGTACAACTAAAACAAAACCATATCAAAAATCATTGAATAGAGAAGGTAAATCATTGAACATTTAGTCTGACTCTATGTCAGCTCGTCAACAATCTTGAGAAGTTTCTTGTCAATCTTTGGATGCTTAACTCAAATCTTTGGATGCTTAACTCAAATTTTTGGATGCTTAACATAAATCTATAGATGGTCAACACGAATCTTTGGACTCTAAATGCAAATCATTAATCAATAAACATTCACTTTGTTTCAATAGCCATCGAACGCTATATCTCTTAACGCCACGTTTTAACCGCTAACTTTACACATTGCACTCAGGTTTATCCCACAATCCAAATCAACTCCAAACATCAACTTAGAGACTTCATTGCCAAACTCTGAAATTATCCCAGACAACAAGTAATTAATATCGAAACACTTTTGAACAACTTTGATCCTTGAACCACCTTGAACCTTAACCCCTTTAGATATGTTGGCCAGCATTATTAATAGCACGAACCCTGCAAAACCCTGCCCAGTGGAACCTACACCCTTACCGCCACCAAACCAGGCTTCACCACCAACCCCATTACCATATTTGTACAAGATGGTGAAATGAGGGATGTGGTGGTGAGGATGGGGAGAGTGTAGTTTGATTAGAATATACTATAAATCGAGATTTGGGATTCAGCACAATGAGAAAATCAAAAATCATTAACTTTTAAACAAAAAAATCATGAAAAAAATCATTTTAATTTTAGGCATTACCTGCCTTGTTTTTCGGCAGGCTATTGGGCAAACTATAATTGAGATTAATCCTTATTGCAAGGCTGATTCAATAACGAAGGCTCCAATAGGTGAGCGCGTCAAATTTAAGATTTCACATGTGAATACTTTTAAAATTGATGGAACTATTATCAGTAAGCCATTGACGATTGATTTTGGAGTGCCTGCACTTGTTAATCAGGCAGTGCAAAATGGTTTTGGAAATGTGCCAGATTTGGATACATTAATGGAATTAGAGACTTCACTTGCGATACTTAAGATTTCTAATATAGCAGGAATAGATAATGCTAAAGAAATAAAAAATCTTGAAGCTAAAATACTAAAAATAAAAAATATTAACGCGCTAAGATCAAATAATGAGAAAGTTGTAAAAGACTCGCTAAAACAAAAACAAGAAGAATTCATCACAAATTACATTGCACTAATCAATGGTTTTGAAAAAATGAACGCATGTGTAAGTTTGGAAGAAAACCTTTTTAAACAATTATCAGATTCTATTTTTATAAAAGATACAGCATTGGTGAAGAGCAATTGTAAATCTCTATTGTTATCCAATTATTCAGACGAGGACAGCCAGGTTGCCATCACCGAACTAAACGGATTCTTTGATGCAATCACCACCAGTTATACATACGTAAAGTTAAAATATGAAGAACTTCATAACATGCAAAAGAAAGAAACTTTGACAATGCAAGGTAAAATAAAAACTGAGAATGAAACAAGCACTGCCCAGGTGACTGCCACAATAATTCCAGATTATAAAAAGTATTTTGAAGATGAATATGCTTACGCAAAGAAAACATTTGACCAAATAACTGATGTTAAAAACAAGAAAGCATTGATTGAGAAAGCTCAGGCAGGTATTTTTCTGTATAACAAAATAAAGGCTGAGGATTTCACTGTAACAACAGATGTGGAAACCGTTACAGGAGATGAAATTACGGTGACCCCAGTATTAAAATACGCCAATGGAAAAGTGGCGAAAGAATTTTCGCATTACACAATACGGACTACAGGGGGGATAAAAGTCAATTTTAGTTCCGGATATTTATTGAGTTTTGAAGGAGATGACAATTACAATACCTATAATATAGATGCAACTGGTACAACTAAAGGAGTGGCAATAGGAAACAAAAACCAACTGACACACGCATTAGGTGCTTTAACACATGTATATTGGAGGTTTGCCACGGATTATAATGTTTCATTAACAACTGGGATAAGTTTAGCCAACAATGAAAGCCTTGGTTTTTATTTAGGGGGATCATTATTGTTTTTAGAAAAAAATAGAATTGCAATATCTTCAGGGGTTTCTTATATTCAACTTCAAAAGCTAAACACTTCTAATTTGATAGATAAAGGCGGAGACAAATATGAATTCCAATCACAGAGTGATACCAATATTAAATACGACGAGGTATACAGACCACAGTGGTTCATAGGGATAACATATAATCTGACAACAAATAAGTAACGCTACTGAATGGTTTGGCGGGTGGGATTTAAAATCCTGCCCAACAAGGCCGGGGCTGGCGAAGGTAGTGGGAGGGTTTGTGAATAGAGAGGGGATTTTGATGGAATGACTCTAAAGGATTCGAGCAAAAGCGGGGGTGAATTATATTTGAGTGCCAGCATTTAACCATATACTGCAAACAAAATTTTAAGTCACCTGTCTGAAAAGAAGACACACGCCAACAGGGGATTTTTACAAAAGCTCTAAGCAATCTCGGTTTTAATAAATATCGGATTGCCAGAATAATAACTTGATCAGAATAGTAAAAAATTGATTATGAGAGATTACCAAAATAGTTGGCAATTGAAGCAAGAACAGATTGCTGAATTAGAAAATGAGATTTCTAAAGAATTAATGTTAAATGAAAATAATTATAAAATTTCAGGTGAGCATTTTGATATAGGTAATTTTATACATACTTCAGAATACTTTTTTGCCAAACGATATTTTCAATCATCAAAGAATTGTGACAAACTTGCGCTTTTGCTTGCAAATAAACTTGTTGAATTAAACAAGTTTAATACTACAATCATTGGATTTAGGAATTATTTAGGATTAGTACTATGTAAAACTAAAATACTTTTGAGTGATACAGCGTATTCAATTGATTATGAAATTATTGAACAACAAAACGGAACAGATTTAACATGGCAAGCTATTCCCAATATTGACAAATTGGAGAAAAACATTGTTATTGTCCTACCAATCACTTGTAGCTGCACAATTTATAAGCGTTTATGTGAATATATTACAAAATATATAAAAAATTTTGAACAAAAACCTACAGATATAGAACCTCAATTAAAGAAAGAAATTCAGATTTCCAGTGATTTCATCAATATATTTTCAATTCTTGATGCAGATATAGAGGCTTTGTATAAACCAATAATTGTTAACGAAAGAGATCAAAAAGATCTGATAAAAATAGAAGAAAGAAAGGCGACTCCAATTGAAGAAAAATTAGCAAAACTCTTTTCTGATTTAAATTGGGCAAAAATATGTAAAGATTCAATTCATTTTAAAGAACGGGATGAAAAAGGCCTCGAATATACTGCCCATTTATTGGTGAAACTATATACTAAACTGCATGTGCCTGATGATTGCTTGGATTGTTTTCCTCTAGGTAATGAGTTACATAAAGAAAAGAATATTATTTTAACGAACAAAGATTCAGAAACCCCTAATATTTTATTAGGGTTTCCAATTTCAAAAAAGCAAAATGAAGACAATAGATTTAAAATAGAAGCAAATTTCACAGATCTTTTTACTTCAAAGAATACTATTGGCACCCCACATCTTTTTGGACATATAACAGCTTTCAAAATTAGCTATTTACATTATATAAGAGGAAATACATTTTATTTGCAAAACCATAATTATATCCTTTTCTTTTTTAAAGCGGCTTTAAATGAAATATTTAAAGAAAGGAACTTGATTGGAATTACTGAAATAATTTTTATTGCATCCGAGAGCAAGCACAATTCTACTTTACTTGATGAAATTGCTACTGCCTATCTCCATTCAGTTGAGAAAAATATTCATATTCTGCGCTTTGATCCGGATAATGAATTTGTAGATAATTTCATGGCTACCTATAGTGGACAAATAGAAACAGACCATAAGCTATTTATTTATTTTGAAGAAGTTATTTCTGAAGCAAAGACTTTTAAATTAGTCAATAATTATATAAAACATTATCGGAATCAAAAGAATGAAAAATACTGGGAAAGTCCTCACGGTTTTGATTATGTTTTTACTTTGATTGATCGCACATCATATTTTAAACATAAAGAAATAATATTCGATCTTTTTTCCAACACTAATAAAAAGCCTGAAAACTGTTTTTATTCATTTTTTACTTTAAATGTTCCGGTTGCAGCTGCAGCTCACTTAGGCAATCCTTTAAAAGAAAAAATTGAGCACTTAAAAAGTATTGTTTCAGATTCACATTTAGATGTTCTTAAGCTAAAAATCGGGAATGTCTTGCGGAGTAAAACTGCAAGAGAATTGCCAGAGGAGAGTATGACAGACTACAGAAATAATCCTGTTAGTTTTTTTCCATTCGAGGATTCAGATGGAACTATCAGTGATTTAATGTTTAATACTTATGCAAAAACTTTCACTTCTGAAACAATTGCCCTTCTCAAACTATATATCTCTCATAAAATCAACTCAATAATTTCGGAGAATATCATTGAATTTAAGCAACAAAATAATTCTGAAAACATTGTTTTGAAAATAATTGAAAAGATAATATATAGTATTTCTAAGGATAAAGAATTGTTTTTTTCAGAAGAAAAGGACCTAAATAAACGGAATGAAATTATTGAACAGGAAATTATTCTTGATAATGTAATAAAAACACTTTCTCGGTATCCATTCACATATTATAAAAAAATATTTGAAGGCGTTTTTAAATATTGTTTAAACAAAATAGAATCTCTGAGGAAAAGCATTGTTGAAAATCAATTTGCTATTACATTTCATGAATTTCGGAAACTAAGATTTTATTTTAAAAGGCTAATTGATATGGATTCATCCTATTTAATTTCAAAGGATTTTATTTTATTGATCTATGGTTTATATAATAATGAGACTCTAATTGAAAGAAATAAGATTCAAATTTTGTTAAGTGGGTTAGTTGATGAATTGAACAATCATGAAAATCCTCAAAATGAGAATACAATGATTAGTGCGACCTGTAAGCGAAATTTGAGATATAAAATAGAACAAATAAATTCCTTTCCTTCTTTCATTTTGTATTTGTTTAAAGAGTCAATTTATAAAAATCATTACAGATCTGTTCGGTTAGAAAATATAGTAAACTCCGAGGAACTTCTTCCCTGCAATATAGAAAATCCTACTGAACTTACCAGTGATTTGGAACATTTGATTAAAAATCCTTATTATCATATAACGGGGATGATAAAGGCGGAAAATATATATTTGTTGAATAAGCTTAAAGAATTACATAAAAACAAATACAAAGAATACATAGCGAAACTAATCAATAAGGATCAATGGCTAGATCCAGATGATCCAGATAGCATTATTAACTATTATTTCAATTGGTGGACTAGCAACCAAGTGATTATTAATGCTCGCAATTTTGTTACTCAATCTAGACATAAACGGCTTGGTGAAGATGCGTTTAATAATGTCAGATTATCAATAGCAAATATGTTAAAGGTTTCAACCGAACTGATGCCAGAATCTTTTGATATAAATTTTAGAAAATCACTTACAGATGTAAAAAATAATGATGCAGTAAAGTTTATCAGAATAATATTGAGCAATGTTGTTAAAATAATTCAACCTGGTATTGACGAAGCGATTACGGAACCAGGTAAAGAAGGGAGTAACATTGATTATGCACTTTATGTTGCCTACAAAGAAAAATCTTCAGAAATTGGTGAAAACAATACATTTGTTATTACTTCAGCAGGAGAAACTCCATTGATCCAATTATCACCTATTGGGTTGCTCTATAATATTATTTATGGCCTTTATGATTATTCTAAGGCAGATGGATCAGACGAATTGCAAGGGATGCAATCACTTTTGGCTGCAGTTAAAATTGGCGAAAATTTTTACTCATTTCAGGATTCATATTATATTAGTAAAGATAAATCATTGAAATTTAATGAATTAATGCAAGAAGATATTGGAGGAGATGCAGGAAATAAAGGCTTATCAATATTGAAAAATGCAGAAATGTGTTTATTCTTCCGGTTGGCACGTCTCGATACTGATGGTCTAACGAGAGGCGAATTCAAATTGGATGGTGAGGCCGTTCTAGTAATTACCTGCTCTAAGAAAGCTACTTTACAGAACTATCTGGATTTTATGAGTAATGAGAAAATCAGATTACTTTTATTGATAAAGGAAGAACTGCTCGTTTATTTAAAGAAAATCTTTGATAGTGGAATTTTTATTGACCTGGTTCAGAAAAAAAGCATAGTTGATTTACAAAGTTCAATGAGACATATGTTGCCTTGTTACTTTGAAGCTTTAGAAGATATTACTTCAAAACTCAAGAACCAAGATAAAAGAATATTCCGCTTCTTAAGCCAAACTATCCAACACCACATTTCAACGAAAATAGATGATATTTCGGATCAAACAGTTAAAGCTAAATATTCCCAAACTGATATTGAGGAATTGTTTGATATGATTATGAGGTTGCCTTATCTATCAGATTTATGTTATCAAATCAATGATTATGAAAAACATATAAAAATTGATACTTTTGAATGTCACAAAAAACTATTTGGACAAGTATTTCCTGAATTAATAATTAATATGAGAAGGGCAGCAGACAATCTTAACGAAATTAAACCGATATTTAGAATATATACTAATAACAATAAGATATTCTTTGAAAATAATTATGACAAAAGTAGAAACTCTGTACCATTAAGAAAAGATTTGAAGCAAAATGGAGGAATAATAATGTGTGAAAACATATTGGAAAAACTAGAATTACCGATAGAATACAATCATCCTAAAGAAAGCGATTTGTTTCGAGTAATAATAACATTAAAATAAAGAATAATGGGAACTCAGAGTGTGTTAATAATAGAAGACGACTATTTCGCTTACCAAAAAGTCAATAGTTTTCTTACGGAGCATCATATTGATGTATTCCCCAAAGAAAATGAATTCAAAGACTTTCGACTCGCCCTTAGGGACTGTGCAGTAAAGGCGGATATTCTATCCTTCGATAGAATCAAAGGTAAAATTTTGGATTTTGGGATAGATTTCAAATTCATTATTCTGGATAAAAACCTCAAAGGTAAAAAAGATGATTCCGATAGGACAGGTGATTTTATATATGATTCTTTTCTTAAAAATCAATTTCCAGAAACCTCCGTTTTATATTATTCTAAATATGAGGGACAAAGTGATCAATCCATTCACAAATCTAACGATTTAGAGGAATTACAAAATAGTCTTTATAAGTTGATTATTCAACCTTTAGAAGAGATTCAAGAAGTTATACCTAATAAATCAAAAAGTGATGATGAACTTATAAAGAGAACTACAGCTAAACTCAAAATTCATAAATGGTTAAGTGACAAAGATATTTATAAGATAAATCCATTAGCATTCTTTCTAATTGACAAAACGATTAAATATTCTTTTTATATTGGAATATTGGCCATGTTTATTTATGCTTGGGTTTTTTTAACATATAAAATATTGGAACCTCTGCGAAAAGCACAATCTATTGAGCCTTTACAACTGGCAGAATATAGTTTTATTGCTTTTCTACCCTTCTTAATAGCTTGTGGATTTTATGTTTTTTATCGTAAATCTTTAAGTCCTTATTTTTTAACAGATAAGATAGCTACTGATGATTTTAGTTCTTCTAGTGAATTATTAAGTGTTACGAAGAAGCTTTTTATTTCTAGCCTTTTATCATATTTATTTATCAAATTGATAGAACTTATTGTGCCTGATAAACCAAATCTTTCAGAAAAAATATTTAATGAAACATATTCCTCTACTAATCCTTTTATACAAATATGTTTCATTAGTAGCTTTATACTCATTTTAATCCTATATCAAATCTACATAGAAGGTTATCATACTCACAGAGACCATCATAATCAGTCCAACTCAAATTCCAAAACTTAATAATACCATCCTTTTTAGCAGCAAGAATCTTAACTTAGTGAAACGTTAAAAAAAACATCCCCAAAACTAAGCATAAATTCTGTAGTTTAATTCCGGGATATCTGGGTGATGACTAATTCGATTTTCCGTTAAATCTGCTATCTGTATTTTGATGCCTTTTTGATAGTCTTTTAAGTTTAATCGAACCACAACGCACAATCCAGTTTTAGTCGATGTTTGTTCAATCAGTTTTTGTACAGTTTGATAATCTGTAAAAACAACACCTTCCATCGCTTTATGTAACTGGCTGAATAAACGGTGTTCGATCGGGTTCCATTTGGAACAATAAGGCGGATAATGACTTACGATTACAGATAAACCTGTTTGGGATGCAAATCCCATGAGTCTGTGTTTGAATATATGATGACGGTAAGAATTCGCCCCACCCGCATCACATAAAATCAGGATGTTTTTAGCGTCAGGGTATTGATGTATCCCATATTCCGACCACCACCAAAGCAAATTATCCACGATGAAATCAGCCGTTTCGATGGTGCCTCCAATAGAGATATAGCCTTTATTGGCCTGCAAATCAAAAATTCCTTGTGGAATAACTTTACCTTCGGATAAATATTCATAATCATGGTCAAATACTTTGATTGCTTTTGTACAAAAGCATTTCCCATCACGGTAAAGATTGCCCAACCGCTCTTTTTTCTTGCAATCTATGCTCAATACAAGGCTACCTAAACTCATTAGCAATACCAAAGTGCAAATGATTTGAAACTGTTTATCCCGATTTGCATAGCTTCCTAAAGCCACTTGTTTGGTTTGCTTACGATACCCATATCCCAATTCTTTAAGCAACCGCTTTACCAAGCCATTGCTGACTTTGAAATGGTGTTGGTCTTCGAAGAGCTTAACTATAGAATAGGGCTTTAAACTTACCCAATATACCCCGATCTCAGTAGGGCTGCCCGCTTTGTGGCTTTCAATTAGTGCGGTCAGCAACTCTTTTATCTGCGGAATCACTTCCGTTTTTTTTTTCTGCAACCGCCTATTTTGCGCTGCCTATTCGATGGGGTGAAACCCAGCAATTCCTCTTTTAATTCCTTGATTCCTTGCAGTATGGTTTTCCTATCAACCCTAAGTGCTTTACCAATATAGGTAGTACCTCCTCTGCCTAATTTAAGAGATTCTAACGCCGCATATTGTCTTCGGCCTTTTTCTGGTAATCGGCTGTAATGCAATTGCATCAGCATTAAGGACTTTTCTGAAAAAACATCTATCATAGGGTGCAAAGAAACATCCTTAATGATAATGTTTTGAACCCACCATGACATTTTTATCAACAAGAGGTTGTTAATATCTACCTTTACCTAAAGCCGCTATTCCCGTGTTTATCCTTGTACGTTTTTGGGGAAGTTATTTCGAAAGTTTCACTTAGCTTTTTGAAATAGAAATACAATCCACAAAAAGCCCCCTATCCCCATTCTTCAAAAATTGTTACCTTTGCGCCCCTTGCTGAAAAGCAAGTGGATTTGTTTGTTTGAATTGTGGCCTTACCTTATGTTTTACTATCAATCCTATCAAGAGGTTACAGGTTTGAAATCCGACAGGTACAATAAATGAAAATTTGATTTATGAAAAAATACAGGGCTTCACTAATCTTGCTTGCTGTTTTAACCTTGGTTGCAACCTTCCTGTTGATAAAAAACAGTGGTGGCACTTTTAGGAAAAAGGATAATTCGTTTGCCATTTCGGATACTTCCAGTGTTACAAAATTCTTTCTCAGCGATAAAAACAACAATTCGGTTACATTAACCCGCTCAGCCAACGGAACCTGGATATTGAACGGAAAATACGAAGTTAACCCCACCATGATTGAGGTGATGCTCAATACTTTTATCAGCATACAACCCAAAGCGCCAATTGCTAGGGGAACCCGCAACACTATTATCCGCATGATGGCCGGCAAATCGGTAAAAGCCGAAATCTACCAGCGGGTTTATCGGATCAATATTTTTGACAAAGTAAAACTATTCCCTCACGAAAAACTCACCCGTACATATTACGTTGGCGATCCCACCATGGATAACAGCGGCACATTTATGCTTATGGAAGGCAGCGAAAACCCATATATTGTTAATATACCGGGTTTTAGGGGTTTTGTTGGTTCGCGCTATTCGGTTATGGAAGGCGATTGGCGAAGCCATTCTGTTTTTAGCATACGTGTTCCCGAAATACAAAGCGTGAGTGTAAGCTTTAGCGAAAGGCCACAACATTCGTATAGGATTACAAATCAGAACGATGAAAAATTCACAATAACTTCTCTGTTCGATAACAAGGATATCGCGAATTTCGATACCACAAAAGTGGTCGGGTTCCTCAGTATGTTCCGAAACCTGAACTACGAAAGGGTGCTCGACGAGATGAAAGCAACAAAACGCGATTCGATTTTAAGCATTCCGCCAACCAACGAAATAGTTTTGGTTGACAAACTTGGCAAAACCCATTCACTGAAAATGTGGAAACGTAAAGCTGATATTGGTCAGCTTGATTTGGATGGTAATCAGGCCGTATGGGATCTTGAGCGCATGTATGCTTTAATGAACAACTCCGAATTTATGGTATCGTTACAATACTTTAGTTTTAATGATGTTTTAGCACCTTTACCTTGGTTTGTTTCGGATGCAAAGCCGTAAACGGAAATCGAATTTTATAAATCTAAGATTTTAACAATGAGTACTCAATTGAAAAACAAACGGATATTGGTAACGGGCGGGGCAGGCTTTATTGGTTCAGCTTTAATAGAAACTTTGCTCCAGCAGGATAATGAAGTGGTGTGCCTCGATAATTTGGCTACGGGTAAGCTTGAAAACTTGGCTGGTTTCAGGCAAAACAAAAATTTTAGTTTCATTGAAGGCGATATCCGCAACCTAGCCGATTGCCAGAAAGCTGCCGAAGGCGTGGAATTGATTTTTCATGAAGCTGCCCTTGGCTCGGTTCCCCGTTCGGTGAAAGACCCAATTACTACCAATGAAGTAAATATTTCGGGATTCCTGAATATGATTGTTGCTGGTCGCGATGCAGGCGTAAAACGCTTCGTATATGCTTCCAGTTCATCTGTTTATGGCGATCATCCAGCCTTGCCAAAATTTGAGGAAAACACAGGTAACCCACTTTCGCCTTATGCTGTTACCAAAAAAGTTAACGAGTTGTATGCAAAGGTATTTGGCGATTTATACGGTATGGAAACCCTGGGCTTGCGCTATTTTAATGTATTTGGCCGCCGCCAGGATCCCGATGGGCAGTATGCTGCCGTTATCCCTCGTTTTGTAAAATCGCTCATAAAGCACGAAGCCCCAATAATTTTTGGCGATGGCAGCCAAACCCGCGATTTTACCTATATCGAAAATGTGGTCCAGGCCAATTTGCTTGCCGCCGTGGCTACCAAGCCCGAAGCGTTTAACACTGCCTATAATGTTGCTTGTGGCGACAGGGTTACCTTAAATGAACTTTACTTTTTCCTTCGCGATGGATTGGCAGAATTCGATCCGGAAATAGCAACCATAAATCCAATTTATTCGGAACCACGTCAAGGCGATATCCCACATTCGCTTGCTTCAATCGAAAAAACCTCACGTTTATTGGGCTATGCCCCACAGTTCAGCTTGCTCCAAGGATTGAAACATTCAACCAAGTGGTATTGGGAACATTTGAAATAGCATAAAACAACCCACAGAAATAATTGTATAACTGGGTGTGGTATGATGCAAGCAAAAGCATTCATCCCACACTTTTTTTTATTGTTGCATTTTGGAAATCACTGGCTTCCCTGAATAATAAGTCGTAACGGGTTTATTTACAATCAACTTAATCAATCTTGTTTTTTTTATCGTTAAAAATTTATCCTGCTTTTATTGAAGCTTCAGTCTCCCGAATCCGGTCTTTCGACTTTTGAAAAACCATGTCCTAATCAATTACAGCAAGTCGCAAATATTATAATGACGGCTTAAATTTGTATCGGTTTTTTGTTCAATTTTGTTAAACTGAATTTTTAACCAAGTTTATACAATGACCGAAGATTCTCCGCTCTTTACTGACCCCCGCGAAATAAAGAAGCTGATTTTTGAACGTACCGAGCGTTTGAAAGAATTGGCTGCCATAAACCAAACAAACGATATTCTGCGCGAAGGCAAACCGGTTGACGAAACCTTGCAGCAATTGGCCAAATTGCTGCCAAATGCATGGCAATATCCTGAATATACCGTGTGTAGGATTGTTTTCAAGGGCAAAGAATACCGTTCGCAGGGCTATGTGGAAACACGGTGGTTGCAAAGGCAGAGTTTTGAATCAATTGACGGGGAAACAGGTTTTATCGACATATTTTACACGATGGAATTTGTTCAACTCGACGAAGGCCCGTTTTTAAAAGAAGAGCGCCACCTTATTGCCAACCTTGCAAGTGCCATCACGGGTTATGTTAACAGCATAGCAGCCAGGGAATTGCTTAAAAAGACCCGTGTAACGGAAAAAGGTAAAAGTGCTGAAACCCAGCATTGCGAAATACCTATTACTGGTAAACAATTGCTGCAACGTTTCTTGAACAAAAACAACTACGACCGCGATGTGTATCACGATTTGCAGCCTTTTAAGGTAAAGGAAATTTTGCTTGTAGCAAACCTTTACGACGCCTACACCATTGAGAAAGAAGGGCGCTTTTCGGAGTATGTTTTGGGCGAATATCACCAACTTAGCCTTACTTCGGTTCCCCGCATTACCGGTGTTTCATCGGTTGAAGAAGCTATTATTCAGCTTAATGCCAAGCATTACGACCTAGTGATTTTTATGGTAGGCGTTGATAAAACATTGCCTGTAAGCATCTCGGCTCAAATCAGGAAGGAGTTTCCTTACATACCTGTTTTTGCTTTGCTAAACAACAATTCCGACGTGGCCTACTTTACCTCAGTAAGCGAACGCTTTAAAAATATCGACAGGGTTTTTGTGTGGAACGGCGAAAGCAAGGTGTTTTTTGCCATGATCAAATTACTTGAGGATAAGATTAACGTAGAAAATGATACCCGTGTCGGCTTGGTGAGGGTTTTGCTTTTGGTTGAGGATAGCCCACAATTTTATTCCAGGTACCTTCCTTTGCTTTATGGCATTGTGATGGATCAAACCCGCCGTATTATTGACGATGTGAGTTCCGACGAATTATATAAAGTGTTGCGGCTCAGGGCAAGGCCAAAAATTTTGTTGGCAGCAAATTATGAAGAAGCTGTTGATATAATCAACGATTATCAGGACTGCCTGCTCTGCCTCATTACCGATGTAACATTTACCAGGAACGGCAAAGAAAATGGAAGTGCAGGATTCGACTTGGTAAGTTTTGTTCGCGAATCGCATTTCGATCTGCCGGTTATTATCCAATCTTCCGATCCCCAAAATGCCACAAGGGCTTATGATTTAAGGGCCACATTTATTGATAAAAATTCGGATTCCTTATCCCAGGATTTCAAAAGTTTTATCACGCATTACTTAGGCTTTGGTAATTTTATTTATCGCGACAAGGACGGCGCACAAATAGCGGTTGCAAAATCGTTGCGCGAATTCGAAAATAACCTCCGCACAATTCCTGACGAATCTCTAATGTACCATGCCCGAAAAGACCATTTTTCGCTGTGGCTGATGGCGCGGGGCGAAATACAGGTTGCAAAAATAATTAACCCTGCCAAAGTAACCGATTTTAAAAGTGTTGACCAGCTACGGGCATACCTTATCGAAGTTATAAGGCAATTCAGGAACGAACAGGATAAAGGCAAAGTAATTCCTTTCGAGGAATCAGCACTTCTCGACGAACACAATGTTGTTACCCTGGTTCCCGGCTCGTTAGGCGGCAAGGGTAGGGGGCTGGCGTTCATAAATACCTTAATTTACAATTACGATTTCAATAAACATATTCCCGATATAAACATCCGTTCGCCCCGCACTTCTGTTATAGGAACCGACGAATTTGAGTATTTTATTGAACGCAATAGGATTAGGGAAAAAATCACGGATTTCGAAAATTATGGCGAAATAAAGAAAATATTCACTTCGAGTGTGCTTACCGATACTTTGATACGCCGTTTGAGGGTTTTATTGAAATTGATAAAAAAACCTTTGGCCGTAAGGTCGTCGGGGATGTTCGAAGATTCACTCTCACAGCCTTTTGCAGGAATATTTGAAACCTATCTTTTGCCTAACAACCATGCCGACATCAATGTTCGGCTTACCCAATTAATGGATGCAATCAAACTGGTTTATGCATCGGTTTACTCACCCGAGGCGCGAGGATATATTGAAGCAATAAACTATAAACTCGACGAAGAGAAAATGGCGATTGTGATTCAGGAAGTTGTTGGTAACCAGTACGATGATGTGTATTATCCTCATATAAGCGGTGTGGCTCAATCCTATAATTATTATCCTTTTGCACACATGAAACCCGAAGAAGGTTTTGCCATAGCCGCACTTGGATTGGGCAAGTTTGTAGTTGATGGTGGAAGTGCATACCGTTTCTCGCCTGTTTATCCTGCTGTTGAAATACTTACGCCCCAGGATTTGTATAAAAATTCGCAAATCAAGTTTCTGGCTGTAGATCTGGCAAAAAGCGATGTGAACTTGCTGGAAGGCGAAATGGCCGGTTTGCGCGAAATGGATATTGATGTGGCCGAAAGCCATGGTACCATGCGGCATCTGGCTTCGGTTTACGATCGCGACAACCAACGGCTTGTGCCCGGTATAACAACGCCTGGCCCAAGGGTTATCAACTTTAGCAATGTGTTGAAATACGAGTATTGCCCAATGGCAAAAACCATCGAAACCGTACTCGATATAGTGAAAGAAGCGATGGGGACCCCGGTGGAAATTGAATTTGCCATCGACCTGACCCGTGATGCCGATTACAAGACTACTTTTTACCTTTTACAGATTAAACCTTTGATAGGGGCTGAGCTTGATTATCAGGTAAATATGGAGGATATAAATCGTGATGAAATTGTGCTTTATTCCGAAAAAGGAATGGGAAATGGATTGGTTTCGGATATTCGCGACGTAATTTATATAGATAAAGATGAGTTCGACAAGAGCAAAACCAATGAAATGGTACTCGAAATCGAAAAACTTAACCAAATAATGAAAAAGGAGGATCGGAAATATATTCTTATTGCTCCCGGCCGTTGGGGCACGCGCGACAGGTGGATTGGCATACCTGTAAACTGGCCTCAGATCAGCAATGCAAAAACTATTGTGGAAACTAGCCTCGAAGGATACCCACTTGATGCATCATCGGGTTCGCACTTTTTCCATAATGTTACCTCAATGAACGTAGGTTACTTCTCTGTTTTGCCCGAATTAGGCGACAGCTTTATTGATTATGGATTGCTTAAAAAACAAAAACTGATTAATAGAACGAACTTTTTCCGGCATGTGAGGTTTGATAAGTCATTAAAAATACGCATGGACGGAAAGAAAAGGTTGGCTGTTGTAACTTGGGAGAGATAATGGGTTAATGCGGTAATGAGTTAATGCGATAATGAGTTAATGCGATAATGAGTTAATTTGAAAATTT
This sequence comes from uncultured Bacteroidales bacterium, assembly GCA_903946925.1. Lineage (GTDB taxonomy): Bacteria > Bacteroidota > Bacteroidia > Bacteroidales > UBA4417 > UBA4417. Next base: position 21,795 of record CAJAXK010000385.1, read on the forward strand.
GAAAATGCGATAATTTGAAAATTAACCCTTCGAGTGGTTTTTACCAACTCTCGAATTGGTTGATTTTAATTTGAAATTTTGAAATTTTGAAAATGTCTGCCAAAGATTGTTAATCCTTCCCCAACCCCCAACCCCTAACCCCCAAAACCTCATTTCAACAGATGGATAAATCAAAACCTCTTAACAAGAAAACTTTCCTATACCTTTTGCTGGCAAGTTTTTTTATTACCAACGCCTTGATTGCGGAGTTTGGTGGTGTGAAAATGTTTTCGGTCGAGAAACTATTGGGGATCAGTCCATTGCAACTAAATTTGTTTGCTGTTATTACTGATCTCAACCTCAGCGTTGGTGTGTTGATTTGGCCAATCGTATTTGTTTTTTCCGATATTATAAATGAGTATTTCGGCAAAAAAGGGGTTCAGCGCATCAGTTTTATCACAGCAGGAATGATTGCTTATTCTTTCCTAATTATCCTGATGTGGACTGATATGCCTCCAGCTGATTTTTGGTTGAAATTGAATGGTTTGGATTCGATGGGAAGGCCTTTTGATATCAACTTTGCCTACACAACTATTTTTCGAATGGGATTGGGTATTATTGTTGGCTCTTTGACAGCCTTTTTGGTTTCGCAGTTGGTTGATGCGTATGTGTTCCATTATTTTAAGAAACTTACCGGGCATAAATTCCTTTGGTTGCGTTCAACCGGGAGCACGGTGGTTTCGCAATTCATTGATAGTTTCCTGATACTTTTCGTTGCCTTTTATTTTTTGGGTAATTGGAGCATAGAACAGGTTTTTAAGGTTGGCCTGATACAATATACATACAAAGTATTGTTAGCCATTGTTTTAACGCCGGTTATTTATATTGTACATGCTTTAATTGATGCCTATCTTGGCAAAGAGTCGTCAGAAATAATAATTGAAGATGCCGATAAAAACTGGGAAAAATAATTGTGGGCCACTTACAGCCAGCTAATTTTTGTTTCTTTTTCTAAAATCGCTCTTGCAGGATTGACCCAGGTTTTATTTCTTTTCCCTTGGTTTTAGCTGGCAGGCACATTGCCCCGAAAGCCTTTCCTCATAATTGATTACGATTGGCAAGCCCGAATGTTCCCAATCCACCAAACCGCCCGAAAGGTTTGCACAACTTCCCTGATAACCGTTTTCAATAATCAATTTCACTGCTTCGGGACTGTGTATTCCGCTTGCATCGGCTACAATAATCGGCTTGTCAACAGGAAGTTTTTCAATCAGTTCCAGCAACTTTTTCTTTGGGCAGAAAATAAGTCCCGGAACATCAAATATTTTAAAACGGTTCAGGTATTCCTCTCTAACATCTACAATTACAGCACCTTCCA
>CAJAXK010000386.1 GCA_903946925.1 uncultured Bacteroidales bacterium
GATTGTGCCATCTCCCATGCCTTGTATTGCGGGAAGATACCTTCGGATTAGAAACACATTGTATTTTTATAGAGCCTTGATTTTTTGTTTACTTTTTGATCAAGCAAAAAGTAAAAAAATCTTAACCATTTTGACCAAAGTTTTGGTTTTGATGACAGTGAGATAGCACCTCAAAATAAGAATTAGCCCATTTTCCAGAAAAGAAAAAAATGTCGGATTTTGCTCTCTCCCCAGCCCTCCCAAGTGCTTCATCGAAAGCTCAGCAACCAAGGAGGGGTAGTTCGCAACAAAATTTCAGACATTTGATAATAGGTTAAGCTTTGTTAGTATGTTCTTCCCCTTGAAAAAAGGGGGAGACAGAGGGGGTACAAAGTGAATTGCAGATAACATTAATGAGAACTATTTGAATGAATCCTTAACTAAACGACATTGAATTCAGAATTATAAATTTTTTCCGGTTTTCAGCCAATTGTATATCACCATAAAGTTAAATTGACATAAATAACAGACCCGATTCAATGGTTTTCAGTACAGTAAATCGGTAATCGCGAATACCGAGAACACAATGCTTGCTATTCCGTTTAGAGTAAAAAAGGCGATATTCACCCGTTGGAGATCGTTATATTTCACTATTGTATGTTGATAGAAAAGCAATAAGGAAAATATTCCCAGTCCAATCCAATATATGCTTTCAAAATTCCCTAACAGTCCGGCTATTACCAGCAATAAAAAAGTAAATATATGTAAAAGCAGCGACAAACTGAGTGCTTTTTTGCGGCCTAACCAAACAGGCACCGAACGCAAATGATTGTTGCGGTCGAAATCGTCGTCCTGCAACGAATAAATTATGTCAAATCCTGATACCCAAAACAATACAGAAAATGAAATAATTACCGGAATCCAATCGAAACTGCCTGTAACTGCCAAATACGCACCGGTTGGCGCCAAAGCAAGTCCCAAGCCGAGTATAAAATGAGATAATGCGGTAAACCTTTTTGTTAGGCTGTAACCCAAAATTACGAGTAATGCAATAGGCGAAAGGTAAAAGCAAAGAGGGTTGATGAACCAGGTGGCCAAAACAAACAGGGCTGCATTGGTTAAGCAAAAAACTAATGCCGATCGTTGGCCGATTATTTTGGCCGGAATTTCGCGCTTGGCAGTCCGGGGGTTTACTTCATCAATATCCCTGTCGGCCCAGCGGTTAAAACTCATAGCAGCGTTGCGGGCAAAAAGCATGCACAGCAATACCAACATCAAAAGGTTCCAACTTAATGAACCGCTGTGGTGGATGCTTGCCAGCGAAAACCCAAGCAATGCAAAAGGCAATGCAAATATTGTATGGGCAAACTTAACAAGCGAAAGATAATTCCCTACTTTTGTGCTGACTTTTTTGAATGACATAAAAACGCTTTTGTCTTAGAGACAACAAATTTACACAAGCTTAGTTGCATTCAAGTAATTATTTTTATCCCCTCCCCAACTTTTACTTTTTTTATGCCGGGCATATTTAACATAGTAGCATACCTGCGTTACCTCAATAAATCGGGAACCCGCCATTCGGTTCATTCCCCTTTTGTTTACACTTTGGTTGATGAGGTATTGAAAAACAATAGTCCAAACGAAGCTTTTCAAAAAATATCGCATCTAAGGCGGACAATGCTAAAGAAAACCCAGGTAATCGAAATTACTGATTTCGGGGCGGGGGCAAAGGAAAAGAAGTATTCGTTCCGTTACGAAAGCGTGGCAGGAATTGTTAAAAAAGCTTCTGTTACTGAAAAATACGGCAAAGTCCTGTTTCATCTTGTACAGCATTTCAAACCCCAGTCAATAGTTGAGTTAGGTTCTTCGGTAGGCATCAGTACATTGTATATGGCATTGGCGAAACCCGATGCAAAGGTTTATACTATTGAAGGTTGCACAACAAAATCGGAGCAGGCAACATCCAATTTCAGAAAAATGGAAGCCAAAAACATTGTGCAGAATATTGGCCGGTTCGATGTTGTGCTTCCTGATTTGATGCAGCAGGTCGGAAAATTGGATTTTGCATTTGTTGACGGCAACCACATTTACAAAGCAACAGTTTCCTATTTCGATACCTTGCTGAAAAACGCCCACAACGATACCGTTTTTGTTTTCGACGATATTCACTGGTCGCAAGGCATGGAAAGGGCATGGAACGAAATATGTGATAATGAACAGGTTACTGTAAGTATTGACCTTTATAGGATGGGGATAGTTTTCCTTAACAAACAATTGAGCAAGCAAAAATTCGTTATCCGGTTTTAGCCTTATACGATTGATAGAAAAATATGATGCAAGTAGTAACATTCAGTTAAACACGAAGGGTTTTATTAATTACAACATAGCTGAACTAATCTGCATAATATCAAATAGTTGGGCATAATGCATTCTTTTAACTTTTCAAACTTTTGGATAAAATGAAAATCGAATTCCAGAAAACCCTAAAAATCTTCCTGTTGGTATTGATGGTAATCCTGGCTTCGTGTACTAAAGAAACCGATATTGGCAAAACCCCTAAACCTGTTGTAAAATATGGTTCTTTATATGGGAATGTTAAATTGCTTGATAAGTATGAACGTGAAAATTTGGATTTTGACAATTTGAAAATCGAATTAATTGATTCCCTAAAAGCGCATAGATTCGTTGAGGTTGACAGTGAAGGCACATTCCGTATGGATAGTATTCCATTTGGTGCTATTTTTTTAATAATTGATAAACCTGGATTTGGAGTAGTTGACACCTTGGGGTTCGACCTTCAAAATAGTGTTGATACTTTATCAACGATTATTTTGGCCGAAAATTTGCCTCTTTGTTATAATTCATTTTCAATCTATTACGCTAATAATTGGATCCACTATTTTATGCAAACAACTTACCAAACCAACGATTCCTATTTAGTGGGTGAGTTAATATGCTATGGCAAATCCCCGGATGTTTCGCTAAACAACTGCTTGCTTTGCTCCGGAACTGGCAGTTTTACTAATGTCAGTATGATTAATTCGACTTTGAGTAGTGCCACGAGTTGTTCGATATAATACTTTACAAATAATGGATTTCAGATAGGCGATAGGATTTATGCTGTTTGTTATCCGATAATTGCTGGCGAGTTTACCATTTACGACGACCCAAAGCAAAATTTCGATATTATTTCATATAATATTGGAAACCCTTCCAACATAAGTTCATTTATTCTTCATGAGTAATGGGTGAATATGGACTCGTAATACTTGAGTCCTCTCCGAAAACCATAGAAAAAAGAAAACCACGGAGGCACTAAGGACACAGAGGTACACAGAGTATTGTTAATCAGCACTATAAACTTCGTGAAGCTTAGAGGTTTTGTGTCTTTGTGGCGAAAAGAGACTTTTCGGAGCGGACGCTTTTTTTAGTTTTTTACAGCCCTTAAAATGCCTTTCCGTAAATACGGCGGCGAGAATGTTGCAGGTTCAGTAAAAATCATATACCCATCCGAAAACGACACTGAAAAGCCTCTTTTGGAAAGATAATTTTTAAATTTATGCTCGTCGTTGGGCCTATGATAGCAACATACGGCAAGTTTCAACGGCACATTCGATGATAACATATTGCTGCAGCCATTTAATACATCTTCATCCGAGCCTTCGGCATCCACTTTTAGGAAAGTGAAAATTTCCTTATCCTTAAAGAATTGTGCAAGCGAAACATGGTTGCCCTCGTTTTGGTTAGAAACAAATTTATTCACTATTTCAACTTTTTCTTTCCAAGGCGCGAATGTGGCATTCAATGCTTCTATCCAGTTTTCATCGGTTTCGAAAAGGTAAACTTTTTTAACTTTTTCAATCACCGACAGGGCCAGATTGCCTTCGGCAGCTCCTACATCTACAAGAATATCGTTGCTATCAATAGTAAAATCTTCGGTCAAATACCTGTGTGGCGAGTTAATGTCCTGCTCGATCCTTAAATAATTATAATTCCTTTTTATGCCCCGTACCGACGACTGCCGTTTGAAATACAATCGTTTACCCTCATAAAATACATAATGCATCTTTAATTTTTCATCTTTAAACACTTGTATGTCGTTGCTTTTGTAATCGCTGGCGAAAGAGTATGGGATTACGCTCAAGTTGTTTTCTTTCAAATACTTGAGTGCAAGGCTTTCTTCTTTACTTATTGCAGTTTCCGGCAAGTTGTTGTAATAACTGAGTATGGTTTTTTTGTCGCGATTGCTATCGATCCGCTTCCTGATAAATTTAGGGATCAACCTTCTGTAAAGCGATTTGCCTTTTTTTGCCATTTTGTTAAATGTGGTTTAAAATGGTTACGGGATTCTTATTCATTCCTCTGTAAAAGTACAATTATTAAGTTGTAACTATTCACCCTACGGAATATTTATGTTTTGAGAGCACTTAAAATGCCTATTGTGCCTAAAATGCCTAAAGTTAACACCACTGACATCTTTTATCCTCCAAATGCAGAAGAATGACGGTTCCATTAATCTGCAATTCTAAGAAACTAATTGAATGCAAGTACTTGGTTACTATAGTGATTATAATTAGCAAGGAACTTTAGGCATTTTAGGCATTCACTTCTTTAGGCACTGAATAGTTACATTAAGTTTAATCGTTTGAAAAGTATAATAATTTGTAGTCGGGTTATAATTAGGGTGTGTTTTTGGCAACGCTTCTCCCTTATGCCAAAAAGCCTATCAATTTTATTGATTTATGTTATTAGGCTGTTGGCATTTAGGATTTTCCCAATCAAAAAAATGATTGATTTTAATCTACACTATCGCGTAAATGGTTGAACCCAAACACCCAAAACCCAAACCTTGAGTCCACTCCAATAACCTAAAAATTAAGAACTGCCACCAAGGCACTATTACACAAAGGTTCACAAAGTATTGTAATTCAAAATTATATATTTATAGCCCAAACTTCCCTCAAAGCTTGCTATTTCTTACCTTTGCCACAAACAACATACTTTACAATGGCTGTAAACAAAAACCTCGATGCTGCGCCCGACCATCTTACTCCGGCAGAAAAAGAAATCGAGCAAGTGCTCCGCCCACTCGATTTCGGAAGCTTTGCAGGTCAGCCAGGCATTGTTGAAAACCTACGGGTTTTTGTAGCCGCAGCTTCGCGCCGTGGCGAAGCCCTCGACCATGTATTGCTTCATGGTCCTCCTGGGCTTGGTAAAACTACCCTTTCAAATATTATTGCAAACGAAATGGGTGTGAACATTAGGGTAACTTCTGGCCCGGTATTGGATAAACCGGGTGACCTTGCCGGTTTGCTTACCAACCTCGAAACCAACGATGTGCTTTTTATTGACGAAATCCACAGGCTTAGCCCTGTTGTGGAGGAATATCTGTATTCGGCCATGGAGGATTTCAAGATTGATATCATGATCGAATCAGGGCCAAACGCCCGTAGTGTACAGATTACCTTAAACCCATTCACACTTATCGGGGCTACTACGCGTTCGGGATTATTGACAGCTCCTTTACGGTCGAGGTTTGGGATAAATTCCCGCTTGCAATATTACGATGTCGAAACTTTGAAGAAAATTATTATCCGCTCTGCGGGCATACTCCGTGTACCTATTCACGACGATGCCGCCACCGAAATATCGCGCCGCAGCCGAGGAACCCCGCGTATTGCCAACCTGTTGCTGAGACGCTTGCGCGATTTTGCACAGATAAAAGGAAACGGCACAATTGATATGGCCATTGCACAATATGCTCTTACTGCATTGCAAGTGGATAAAAACGGCCTGGACGAAATGGATAACCGCATTCTGACTACCATTATCCAGAAATTTAAAGGTGGCCCTGTTGGCCTAACAACCATAGCTACTGCCGTGGGCGAAGATTCAGGGACGATTGAGGAAGTTTATGAACCATTCCTGATTCAGGAAGGATACATGATGCGCACACCGCGTGGCCGGGAAGTTACCGAAAAAGCATACAGTCATTTGGGAAGATACAAGGGACCGGATGTGGGGAAGCTTTTTTAGGATGGTGTTTTTTTAAATGAGGGGATGAAAAGGGGAGGGGAGACAAGGAGAGTTTGTTAAGTTCTTTTGTTCAAATGTTCGCTTGTTCAAATGTTCTATTTTTCGCTTGGTCAAATGTTCAATGCTTCGCGTTCGATGTTTAAAGCATCACGTTCAATGTTCAAATGTTAATTGCAAATATTTTCTTCCAACTTTTTCACCCGTCTTAAAATGAATTTGGTTTTAAAACATTCATTATCCTGTATCGCTTTTTATCAGCAAATGATTTGTTAAACACTTTATACCAAAATCTCACCACTAAATCTTATGACCCACAAGCAACAACTTTCAGCATTTATCAAGCAGGAAGCTGCTTTACTGGGTTTTGATGCATGTGGAATTGCTCCGGTTAGCGAATTAAAAGAAGATGGAATCCACCTAAATAATTGGCTGCAAAATGGTTACCATGCCGAAATGGGTTATATGCAAAGGAATGTTGATTTACGGATTAACCCGGGTTTGTTGGTTGAAAATGTCCGTTCGGTAATAGTTTTTCTATACAATTATTACCCTTCAAAAGTACTGAATCCAGATTCGGAGTATTTGATTTCCAAATATGCTTACGGGAATGATTACCACGACGTTATCCGTGAAAAGTTGAATTTATTGATTTTAAAACTTAAAGATAGGGTTCCGGAGATTTCCATCCGTGGTTTTGTAGATTCGGCACCGGTTCTGGAACGCGCCTGGGCAACCCGTGCTGGCCTTGGCTGGATTGGTAAAAACAGCATGTTGATCAGCAAGCAAAAAGGTTCGTATTTCTTTATCAGCGAACTTATTACCGATATTGAACTAGAATACGATCAACCCATGGGCGGTAATTATTGCGGCAATTGCAGCCGTTGCATGGATGCTTGTCCAACTGGAGCTATTACCGATTTGCGGGTGGTTGATGCCGGGAAATGTATTTCGTATCTTACCATCGAAAACAAAGGGGAAATCCCTGAAACCTTCAGGGGAAAATACAAACAATGGATTTTTGGATGCGATATTTGTCAGGATGTTTGCCCATGGAACCGCTTTTCGAAGCCACACAACGAACCGCTTTTTGAGCCTTCGCAAACCCTGCTTGAATTCCGGCAAGAAGATTGGGAACAGATGGATAATGAGCAGTATAAGCACGTTTTTAGCAAATCTGCCATTAAAAGAGCTAAATTTGCAGGCTTGAGAAGGAACATTGATTTCATTTCATAACCACCACAAACAAGAACGTATTTTTATCTAAGCACCCGGCACCTGGCACCCGGCACCTGGAACTCAGCACTTGGAACTCAGCACTTGGCACCCGGCACTTGGAGCTTATAACCCATCATTTTTACCATAAAACCCAACCATGCAACAGGAAAAACCATTTAAAGTAGATATCCGCTCCGAAATAGGCGAATTGGAGGGCGTTATTATTCATACTCCTGGGCCGGAAGTCGAAAATATGACTCCCGACAGTTCACACAAGGCTTTGTACAGCGATATACTTAACCTTTCGGTGGCTCTTAAGGAATTTAACCAGTTTAAAGGTTTTTTGTCGAAAGTTACAAAGACATTTCAGGTGAAAGACCTTCTTTCGACCGTGGTATTGAACCCTGATCACCGTGCCGAATTGTTGCAGGCAATTGCAACAAAGGAACGGCTGAACGATTATACCGTTGCCGAATTGATGGACATAAAACCCGAAAAACTTTCAACGGTTTTGATCGAAGGGGTTGAAATGCGGAAAGATAACCTCACCAGGTTTCTGTCGAAAGACCGCTACTCCATTGAGCCATTGCATAATTTTTTCTTTACACGCGATGCCTCGGTTGCCATGCTCGACCGTGTACTGATAAGCCGGATGGCGAGCCGAATCCGCGATCGCGAAACCATCATTATGGACTCCATTTTCAGGAACCATCCGTCATTTGGCGTAAAAACCATACATCCCGAACAAAGCAGGCATTTTTGCAGCGATTTTAGTTTCGAGGGAGGTGACTTCCTGGTGGCACGCGAAGATATTTTGTTGATTGGCACCGGTACACGCACCACTTCGCAAGGAATTGATTTTATAATGGAGTATTATAAAAAGAAAAAAGTACAGCGCCATATAATCGTGCAGGAATTGCCTTATACACCCGAATCGTTTATTCATCTGGATATGGTTTTTACTTTCCTCGACCGTAACCAATGTATGGTATATGAGCCGCTTATACTGCACCCAACCCGTTATTTGACCATCCACATCAATATTGATAACGGCAAAGTAAAATCCATACGCGAAGTTGAGAATATACCCAGCATACTCAAAGAATTGGGGATGGAAATGGAAACCCTGTTTTGTGGTGGCCGCCGCGACAGCATGATCCAGGAACGGGAACAATGGCATAGTGGCGCTAACTTTTTTGCTGTTGCCCCTGGAAAAGTGATTGGCTATGGCCGCAATGTAAATACCATCGAAGAATTGAGCAACCATGGCTATGCAGTAATAAAGGCAAACGATGTGGTTCACGATAAAGTGGACATAAAAAAATACAATAAATACGTTGTAACTATTGATGGATCAGAACTTTCGCGCGGTGGCGGAGGTTGCCGGTGCATGACCATGCCGGTGCGCAGGAAACCAGTTGATTGGTAGGATATTTTGTAGCTGCAAACAAAAACCGGGAAAAAAAGAATTGTCTTTTTTCCCCGGTTTCATTTATTGGATTAAGGTTTTTATATGACAATAGCGAAATGGTTCAACAATTCCCAAAACCTTTTCCCTTTGGTTTTCCCAATATTAATCTTCCAAAATAGCTTTCACGCCTGGAAGTACTTTCCCTTCGATGGATTCGAGCATTGCACCGCCACCTGTTGAAACATAGCTTACCTTATCGGCAAGTTTGAATTTGTTTACAGCAGCAACCGAATCACCTCCACCAACAAGTGAGAATCCTCCGTTTGCGGTTGATTCGGCAATGGCAAGGGCAATTTCTTTGGTCCCTTTTTGGAAATTGCACATTTCGAAAACCCCCATTGGGCCGTTCCACAAAATGGTTTTTGAACCCACCAGCACTTCGCTGAAATGTTTTATGGTATCAGGCCCAATATCCATACCAAGCCAACCATCTGGTATTTCATCCGATTTGCATACTTTGCGCTCGGCATCGTCAGCGAAAGCATTGGCAATAACCGCATCCGATGGGATCAGGATTTTAACACCCAATTCTTCGGCACCGGCCATTATGTTTTTGGCAAGTTCCAGGTATTCGTTTTCAACCAATGAACCACCAATTTTTCCACCTTTGGCTTTGATAAAAGTGAACATCATGCCGCCACCAATAATCAGGTTGTCAACTTTGCTCAAAAGGTTGTTGATGATTTCTATTTTACTCGAAACCTTTGCCCCACCAAGTACGGCAGTAAAAGGATGCTGTGCTTCGTGCAAAACTTTTGTGATATTGCTCACCTCATTATTCATAAGGTAACCGAACATTTTATCATTGGGGAAATAGGCAGCAACCAAAGCAGTGGAGGCATGTGCACGGTGTGCGGTACCATAAGCATCGTTCACATAGCAATCGGCATAGCCGGCCAATTTCTTGGTAAATTCTTTCTGTGCAGCCTTTACACGCACTTTTGCAGCGGCTTTTTCTTCATCTGTTGCAGTTTCGGGCATACGTGCTTTTCCTTCTTCTTCCTCATAATAACGGAGGTTTTCGAGAAGCAATACTTCGCCTGGTTTCAGGTTGGCCGAAAGGTCAATGGCCGACTGCCCCATGCAATCATCAGCAAATTTTACTGTTGTGTTCAAAACCTGTTCGAGGTAAGGAACCAAGTGGCGGAGCGATAATTTGGGTTCACCAATTTTCTTAGGCCTGCCTAAATGCGAGCAAAGAATAGTAGAACCGCCACCGGCTAAAATTTTGCGGATGGTTGGCAGTGCAGCATCAATCCGTGTTGCGTCGGTAATCTTCTGATTGTCATCGAGGGGCACGTTAAAATCAACCCTGATCAAGGCACGTTTCCCTGTAAAGTCGTAATTATCAATGTTTTTCATATAATTGTGATTTTGGGATTATCTTTTTGCAAAAGTAAGGATAATTGTGTTAATGTGATAATGAGTTAATGTGATAATGCGATAATGAGTTAATGTGGTAATGCGATAATGTGTTGGTGCGAAAATGAGAGAATGTGAGAATTTGAGAATGAGATACAGTGAGGTTCGAGAAATCATTATGCATTTTTGCTGTGTTGAGTTAATTCGATACTGTGGTGGAAAAACATTTACCTTTGAATCCATAAATAATTCAGTTATGAACTTTAGTGGTACTGTTAAATCGAGGCTTCCTCATGCCGGAACATCCATATTTGCAACCATGTCGGGCCTTGCCAACGAGGTTGGTGCTATAAACCTTTCGCAGGGTTTCCCTGACTTTCCCATTTCAAACGAACTGGTTGGGTTGGTAAACAAGTATATGTTGAAAGGCTTCAACCAATATGCACCTATGCCCGGTGTATTGGCTTTGCGCGAAGCTATTGCCGAAAAGGCATTTAACACTTTTGGCATAAACTATGACCCGCAAAGTGAAATCAACATTACAGCCGGTGCTACCGAAGCCATTTTTTGCGTAATTACCGCAATGATACACCCCGGCGACGAAGCTATAATTATCGAGCCGGCCTACGATAGTTATGCCCCGGCTGTGCAATTAAGTGGCGGTGTGGTGAGGTATTCATCCTTGCAGGTTCCTGATTATACAATTAACTGGCCCGAGGTTACAAGCCTGATAAACAGCCACACTAAAATGATTATGATCAATACGCCGCACAATCCTACCGGTAGCGTGCTTTCGGCTGAAGACATGAGAGATCTTGACCGTATAACCCGTAACACAAATATTGTGGTTATGAGCGACGAGGTTTATGAACATTTGATTTTTGATGGAATAAGGCACGAAAGCGCCTGTTATTATCCCGAACTGGCAGCAAGGAGCTTCGTTATTGGTTCATTTGGCAAAACGTTTCATACAACCGGCTGGAAAACTGGTTTTATCATGGCACCTGCCATATTGATGGCCGAAGTACGGAAAGTTCACCAATTCGTGGTTTTTGCATCTAACACACCTATCCAACATGCGGTTGCTGAATACCTCAAAAACAAAGAAAACTATTTACAGCTCCCTGCATTTTATCAACAGAAACGCGACCTGTTTGCCAGCTTGATTAAAGATTCGAGGTTCAAAATTGTTCCTTCTTATGGAACATATTTCCAGTTGTTAAATTACAGTGCCATCAGCGATGAAAAGGAGATGGATTTTGCAGTGCGGATAACCAGGGAATATGGTGTTGCTTCGGTTCCGGTATCGCCATTTTATCATAACAAACAGGACAACCATACGCTGCGTTTCTGTTTTGCGAAAACAGAGGAAACCTTGGTAAAAGCTGCCGAAATATTGTGTGGGATTTAAATCCTGATTCCGTTTTTGAACTAGATAAACCCTAAAATTTAAGAAGTGCAATTTCCGATTAGCTTTCAGTGAGATTGTTCCAAACGGTTAAGCACGGGTTAAGTTTATTCGCCTCAAAGACCTCACCCCCTTCCCCTCTCCTTGAAAAAAAGAGAGGGGTGCCTAAACCCTAGAAATTCAAGTAAGTAAAAAAATCATTGTCCTAAATTTCGCCGCCACTTTCGTTTAGCTAAAAACAAATGACAAAATTTGAAACTGCTAAAAAAGCTGTTTAGCACTTGTTTTACGCCAAGTTAGTTCCAATTAGTGCGATAATTAACGTGTAAGTCCATTAACCATTTCCAAATAACTATTTCCCATTAACTATTTCCCATTAACTATTTCCCAATAACCAATAACTATTTTTCCATTAACTATTAACCAATCCCCCCTAACCCAAAGGAAGTGTAAAAACAAAAGTACTGCCCTTACGCAATTCGCTAATAACGTGTATTTTGCCTTCGTTTTTTTCAACAAAATCCTTGCATAGTATTAGCCCGAGGCCCGTTCCAGATTCGCCGGCAGTTCCTTTGTTGAGGAAATGTTGGTCGTAGCGGAAAATTTTCGTCTGGTTTTCATCTGAGAGGCCAATACCTGTATCTGCCACCGATATTTCGGCTTTTCCGTCCACTTTTCTAACTTTTATTAAAATATCGGTACCATGGTACGAGAATTTGATTGCATTATTTATCAGGTTGTGCAACACCGATAGTATCATGTTCTCGTCAGCAAAAACCGAAATTTCATTTTCTGATTCACAAGCTATCCTGATTTCTTTCTGTTTGGCCACAACCTGCAGTGTATTAGCCGATTTACGGCACAACGCATCAATTACAAAGCCTTTCGGGCGGTAAGTAATCATTCCGCTTTGCGACATGGACCAGGTTAGTAATGTGTCGATAATTTCGTAAAGATTTTCGGCTAAGGTGTGAATGTCCTTAATAAACAGCTTCAATTCTTGCTCTGACAGTTTATCGTAATCGGAAAGCAACAATTCGCTTATGCCAAAAACAGAACTTAATGGGTTTTTAATATCGTGGGCAAGTATTGAAAGGAATTTATCCTTTGAGGCATTTAACGTAATGAGTTCGTTTTTTTGAGCATTTATAAAATCATTCTGCTTTTCCAGTTTCTTGTTTGCCTCACGTTTAATCCGATTTTTATTCACCAGGAAAAGTACTTGAATAAGAATCAAGATAAGTACAGCGCCCAAAATATAGAGGAACAGGTTTTTCTTCGAAAGCTCAAGTTCCTTGCTTAGGTTTTGCTTTACCAGGTGCTCGTTTTCGACTTCCCTTTTTGCAATCTCGTATTGATATTGTATCTGGTTTACCTTTTCGGCAGTTTCTGCATTAAGGATGCTGTCGTTCAATGATTTGGATTTGCTGAGGTAAGTATAAGCCACGGCAAAATTGTTTTTGGCTGCATTATAATCCGATAAATACTCGTAAGCCTTGGCTTCCAAATCTTTTGAACCTAAGCTCACTGCAAGTTTTTCGGCTTGAAAAAGGTGTGAACCGGCTTCCTCCGTCCTTTTTAAATCGAGTAAAAGCTCACCCATATTCAGGTGGTAATAGCAAATGTGGTATTGGTCGTCCTGCTGTTTCCAGATGGCCAAAGCTTTATCGTGGAATTCGATGGCGCGTGGGTAATCGCCCATTTTTTTGTAAGCCAATCCAAGGTTTAAATAAGCAGCAGCGAGGTACGAACTGTTTCCTGTTTTTTCATAAATTTTGGCTGCCCCAAGCAAATTTTGGATTGCCTTTTCAAATTTATTTTGTTTCGTGAGCACAATAGCAATATTCAATTCGCAATCGGCAATGCCTTTTTCGTTATTTGTCCGTGTAAAATATTTCAAAGCCTTTTCGTAATACGAAAGTGCCATTGGACGGTTTTCCATTAAATCGTGTACTATCCCAATGTTCATAACGGTTGTGGCTTGTAATGCCGAGTCGCCAGCCTTGCCAAAATATTGTTGTGCCTGCATCAGGTTAAACAAAGCTTTGTCGTACCACGATTTTTGCATGTATATAAGCCCAACAAGCCTGAAACTTTTGGCCGAGTCGGTAATTGTACCATGTTTGCCCACCGCTTCAAGTAAGAGTGTGCCAGTGTTTAAAGCGCTATCAAGAAGGGATGCGTTATAGTAGGCTTTGCTTAACGCCAATAGGGTTTTCACCTTTTCCTGTCCGGTTTGTTTTTTTGAAATTTCCAGTTTAAGGCTGTCGATAGCTGATTGTGCGGGCAATGCCATGGCATACGATGCAATGGTACAGCCCCAGAAGCACATTATACAAATAGCGGTATAAACCAGCAATCTGTTCGGTTGCAAAACTGTTTTCAAGGGTTTAGGAGAAAAGTTAAAAAACGGCAAATTCATAACAGCCTGGGCTACTGGTTTATTGTTGCAGAAAACTAAAAAATTTTCAAGTTTATTCTATCAAAACAAACAATCAACTTATCGTATATAACTGATATGGTAATTGTTAGGGAACAAACATGGGAAATTTTCCACATCTTCGAAATTAATGAAATATTTTGAGCCACGCCATGAAATGCAATTATTATTACTAATTATCCCCTCAAAGCATTTCATTGAGGCTTTTGTGCAGATGGCTAACAAATGGTTTAAGTACAGGAATCAATGGTTTCTGGTTTTAGAACTGCCTTTTAATCCGATAGGTTCGCAAGCAAATAAAATTTCGTTAATCAACATTTCCATGCTTAATTTTCCTTAAAAAGAATCTTGACCCAAATCGATAAGCAAATTTATTTTTATGCTTACTATTTATACCTTTATGGCCTCAAATATTTCATGCAAACCCCTTTCGTTATGAAACAAATATCATTGCTTTTCCTGCTTGTTTTATTGTCGGCTTCGCTTGCTTTTGCTGGGCCTTACGGCGATTTGATCAAAAAAGCGGGTGATAAAAAGGACTTCCCCGGCTCAAATGTGCTGCTTGTTTTCGACAGCACCCATGTTGTGATGATGGAAACAGGCCTTAGTCATTCGTACATCCACCGCCTTTACAAAGTGCTTACTCCCGAAGGGGCAAAAAGTTTGTCGGTAATAAAATACGACTACGACCCGCTTTCGGCATGGTCCGAAATACGCGGCGTAACCATTTACCGTGCCGATGGTTCGAAAGTAGCGTTGGATACCACAAAAGTACTCGACTATCCGCAACCGGCACGGGCAATTTATTGGGGCGCACGCGAAAAAATGATAGAGGTTGGCCGTCTGGAACCTGGCGATGCCGTTGAAATTCAACTTTACCGTAAAGGCTTCACTTATGCTTTATTGGGAAGCACAGATGATGATGAAAGATATATCCCGCCAATGAAAGGGCATTTTTACGATATTGTGCCTTTTTACAGCAACGACC
>CAJAXK010000387.1 GCA_903946925.1 uncultured Bacteroidales bacterium
ACTAAAGTAGGTGATCTTTTTCAACCCTCAAAACATTGTGTATATTATTTATACACAATGTTTTAGGTGGGTTTGTTAATAACTTCCTTGCGGATTTAAGGAATTACATGAATTATGTCAGAAACATTGGATTATTTCTTTTTGTCATTATTCTATCAACGGCGGCAAACTTAATTACATATAAGTTAAGTATAGCATTCTTAATTCTTTACATCATGTCATATTCTTATCATAAAATAGATAGCTGGGCAAAAAAACAATCTTGGAAAAATCCCCTATCAAATCTATAAAATACTTTTTTATGTGTTTGAAAAGCGATTAAGAGATTGGCTTCAAAGCATCCCCATCCGATGCTGAACATACATTTCGAGAAGCAAATAGTTTTGTATCAGCAATAAAGGATTTTCTAACAACCAATCCTGCTTAGCTTTTACACCCTCTTCCATTCCTCCTCTTCTCAAATTCGCCCATCTCCATGTCTCCCCATCTCCATGTCTCCCCATCTCCCCACTCAATCCGCAAACCTCAAATCCCCAATTCCACAAAAGGATCCCAAAACACTTCTTTAAAATTCAAAATTTGGTCGCCTTCCAAAACAATGCCCTCACTTTCGAGAAGTTGGTGCATAACGTCTAATCCACCAAAATGATGTTTGCCGGTCAACAATCCATTGCGGTTCACAACCCTGTGTGCCGGAATATGTTGCAATTTTTGATGCGAGGCATTCATTGCCCAGCCAACCATGCGCGACGAGCCGCCTGTACCGAGATAACGGGCAATAGCACCATACGATGTAACCCTGCCATAAGGGATCAACTCCACAACGGCATACACTTTTTCGAAGAATGAAATATCGGTTGGCAAGGTTTTGGGATTTTTTGTTTTGGCGATAATTTATACTAAAAACGGGGTAAATTGTCGCATATAGATTTCAAGTTTTTACCAGGGAGCGTTGTGCTGAGTGCCACACTGAGTGGCCACTGAGCTTGCCGATGTGCCTGCCGAACTGCCTGCCGAAGTAGCATGGAGTTCACTGAGGTACACGGAGTTTTTTTTCAATGTTTTACTGATTGTTCCCTCTGTTTGCATTGTCATTCTGATTGAAAAACAAATAAGGCTTTTTATCCCATGTTAGCTTATTTTTTCGAGCAGGAAAAGTGCTTTGGGTTGATACTCAATGCTGAGGCCACGATCTTTGAGAAGTTGAAACTGAGCCTCATACGTGAGTGCAATTTTTTGGAACGGGACTTTACACATGGTATAAAAAGCAAAAAGCTTACCCTGAGCGCGCTGTTCTAACGGGAAGCGGGGTAAGCATGTTGGTACAAAAGTACTATGTTTATCATCGCAATGCAAATTTAGGCTAATTCTTATTTTGAGATGCTATTTAACAAACATTTGCTACAAGATTTATTTTTTCTTGTCCTTTGTCTTGACACAAAGGACCAAAAGTCAAGGCTTTATATAAATTTTACACATCTGTACACCTCGGTAAACACCCGCAAAACAAGGCTTGACAGTTTGGGAACAACATCCTGAGGGCAGGTGAAGCTGTGTTTTGCTACGCACATGCCCTCGCGGTTTACCTTCGGCTACAGCTGCGTAAAATTTCTATAAGGCCAGTCCACACACCCTCGAATTTACCAATATTTACCAGAGCCTTCCGAACCGGTTTTTCCCCAAGCAAGAACAATCTTGCGAAGGACTGGCCTTATAAAAATACAATAGCGGTTCTTAGCCGGAGGTATGTGCGGGAGGCATGTGCGTAGCAATACACAGCAACGACAAAAGCTTGGTTTTGTGCCATATCCAATGCCTTGTATTGCGGGAAGATACCTTCGGATTAGAAACGCATTGTATTTTTATAAAGCCTTGATTTTTGGTTACTTTTTGATCAAGCAAAAAGTAAAAATTCTAAACCATTTTGACCAAAGTTTTGGTTTTGATGAAAGTCAGATAGCACCTCAAAATAAGAATTAGCCAAGGGTAGATTTTTTGGTTTGATTTTTGTACCTTTACCGTGTTGATAAAAATGAAAAATGAAAAACACAATTAGGCTGATAACATTTTGTTTATCAGTATTTTTAATAACAGGTTCCACAGTTTCAGCTACTGAACCACCCGGTTTGAACGAAAACATAGCAGCAGCTATCAAAGCTGGAAATTCAAAAGAACTCGCCACCTATTTCGGTTCAACGGTTGAGATTATCCTTCCGGGGAGCGATGGTGCATTCAGCAAAGCCCAAGCCGAGATGATCATGAAGAATTTTTTTGCCAAAACACCTCCGGTTTCATTTACGGTAAACCAAAAAGGCAATTCGACTGGTGGGGCACAATTTATGATTGGAACCTACAAAAGCAAGTCCGAAACACTCAATGTTTACATACTAATGAAACCTGTTTCCAACCAATTGTTGATCCAACAGATTCATTTTGAAGAAGATTGACAAACCTAACCTGGACAAGCCAGAAAAGATCAGGTCAAAAGTCAAAGTTCAAAGGTCAAAAGTCAAAGTTAAAAACATTGATGCAAGCATTGAAAAAATGTTTTTAATTGATTGTGTCGGAATTGTTTTGAAAAATTGAAGAGAAATGTAAATTAATTTTGTCAAGCACCTTTGACTTTTGCCTTTTAACCTTTGCCTTTTGACCTAAGTTCACGGCTGCACTTTAACATTTTAGACAAAAAAACATTAAATTAAAGAATTAGTTTCTAAAAGCCATTTCTGTGACCATCGACGAAATCATTATTAAAGCACTTCGCGAAGATATTGGCGAAGGCGACCATACTTCTTTGTCAACCATACCCCTCAATTCTCTTGGCAAAGCTCGTCTGCTGATAAAGGAAGACGGGGTTTTGGCCGGGGTTGATATTGCACGCAAGGTTTTCCATTTTACTGACGACCGTATTTCAATGCAGCAGTTTATTGAGGATGGCAGCCGTGTAAAAAAAGGGGATATAGCCTTTGAAGTTACAGGGCCATCCATTGATTTGCTTACCGCCGAGCGCACCGCCCTCAATTTTATGCAACGCATGAGCGGCATTGCAACCCAAACACGCCAAATGGTGGATGCCATTGATGGGTTGCCGACCAAAATTCTTGATACCCGAAAAACCACGCCACTTCTACGCGAAATCGAAAAAATGGCAGTCAGGATGGGTGGTGGTTTTAACCATAGGTTCGGCCTTTTCGACATGATGCTGATAAAAGACAACCACGTTGATTTTGCTGGTGGCATTGTAAAAGCAATAAAAGCCTGCCACGAGTATATGCATCACAGAGGCTTGCTTCTAAAAATCGAAATTGAAACCCGCAACCTCGATGAAGTAAGGCAGGTACTGGAATATGGTGGTGTAAACCGAATAATGCTCGACAATTTTTCGTTCGAAATGCTTCGTCAGGCAGTTGCCATTATTGGCGATAAATACGAAACTGAAGCTTCGGGGGGAATAAATCTGCAAACTATACGGCAATATGCCGAATGTGGCGTTGATTTTATTTCTGTTGGGGCGCTAACACATCATATTAACAGTCTTGATATGAGCCTGAAAGCCGTTAAGTAGTGCGCATATAATAACGGGAAGAAAGCGGTAGTTTGTTAAACGTTAAATACTTACTATTTTTATCCGGCCCTTCAATATCAGCTTAAAGTTTCAGTAATTTTTGTATCCTTTACGGTTAAGGTTTGAAGCTTGCCCCATTAGTAACCGGCAATACACACCGTACAAGGTATTGTTGAAAATCAGCCCAAAATTTCATGCCCAAAGTCCCTTTTAATATCACACATCATGTCAACCTTAAGCGCAACCAGTTGTTAAAAAGCGACTTTGTTATTGCCATGGAAGTATTTTTGCGTAAGTTAATACTTCCTGGGTTTGATGGGATGCCTGTTTACGATGTGGCTGCTTTTTTTATCAAAGGCTTGCAAAAAGGTGCAATAAGTATGAGGGCAGCGGCTTTTTCGTACAATTTTTTCCTGGCACTTTTTCCTGCGATTATCTTCTTTTTTACAATCATCCCTTATATACCTATTGCCGGTTTTCAGGATAACCTACTCGAATTGATGCGTGATTTTATACCCAAAAAAGCCTATCTCGCCGTTGAAGAAACCTTGTTCGATATTGTGAAACGGCCAAGGGGAGGCCTGTTGTCTCTTGGGTTTGTTATGGCTTTGTATTTTTCAACTAACGGTATCCACAGCCTTATTGTTGCGTTTAACCAAAGCCGGCACACCGTTGAAACACGCTCGTGGTTCAAGCAAAGAATAATATCGGGTGTACTGGTTTTTATAATTTCGCTCCTGGTAATTATTGCCATTGCTTTAATTGCCTTGGGGCCTGTAGCCCTCGATTTTTTGGTTAAACACAATATGCTGCGCGATAGTTTTAGTTATTATTTGTTGCTGACAGGCAAATGGGTTATTTCATTCGCTTTATTGTTTTTCGCATTCTCATTCCTGTACTATCTGGCTCCGGCAGCCAATTCCCGGTTCAGGTTTATTTCCGCTGGCAGCACACTTTCAACGGTGCTTACCATTTTGGCCTCAGTTGGGTTTAATTATTATGTTAACAGCATTTCGCAATACAATACCCTATATGGTTCTATCGGAACTTTAATTATTGTTATGGTTTGGATATTTTTCAACTCGATGATAGTGCTAATTGGTTATGAACTAAATGTCAGCATCCTGAATGCCAAAAAGAAATACAGGATTATCCCAAATCTTAAAAACAGAAAACCCTCAAAAAAGAAATGAGGGTTTTTGGTAATAAATGCAAACAATCCTATTTGGTAACAAATCAGGCCACTTCTTCCAGCAATTCGGCTTCTATTTCGCCTTCGTTCCTAAGGTTGTCAATAATAAACAATTGCCGTTCGGGGGTATTGCTGCCCATATAAAACGAAAGTATGCCGTCAATTTCGGATAAGTGTTTTAAAATTACGGGATCGAGCCGCATAGAAGCTCCGATAAAATGCCTGAATTCGTCGGGCGAAATTTCACCAAGCCCTTTAAAACGAGTAATTTCGGGGTTTGGGCCAAGCTCTTTTAATGCTTCCTGCCGTTCCTGTTCCGAATAACAATAATTGGTTTTTTTCTTGTTGCGTACCCTGAAAAGCGGTGTTTGCAAAATATAAACATGGCCCGATTTTACCAGGTCGGGGAAAAACTGAAGGAAAAATGTGAGCAGCAACAAGCGTATGTGCATCCCATCCACATCGGCATCGGTAGCTATTACAATGTTGTTATACCTGAGGTTTTCAATATCGTCCTCAATATTTAACGCAGACTGCAACAGGTTGAATTCTTCGTTTTCGTAAACAACTTTTTTCGATTTGCCATAACAATTTAGCGGTTTGCCCTTAAGGCTGAAAACTGCCTGGGTATTTACATCGCGCGATTTTGTTATCGAACCGCTTGCTGAATCGCCTTCGGTTATGAACAGGGTTGTTTCGAGGCGTCGCAACTCGTTGCTGTTGTAATGCAAACGGCAATCGCGTAGTTTTTTATTGTGGAGGCTTACTTTTTTGACACTTTCTTTCGCAAGTTTCTTGATGTTGGCCATCTCTTTCCGTTCCTTTTCCGACTGGAGTATTTTACGGTAAAGGGCTTCGGCTGTATCCGAATTCATGTGAAGGAAATTGTCGAGCTTCTTTTTGAGGATGTCGCCAATAAATTTATTGATGGTTACGCCATTTGGCTCTATATGCTGGGAGCCGAGTTTGGTTTTGGTCTGCGATTCGAATAAAGGTTCGCTAACTTTAATGCTAACGGCAGCAATAATTGAGGATCGTATGTCGCTGTATTCAAAATCCTTGTTAAAAAATTCCCTGATTGTTTTCACCAAAGCATCGCGAAAAGCGGCAAGGTGTGTTCCGCCTTGGGTAGTATGCTGCCCGTTTACAAACGAGTAATATTCCTCGCCATATTGTTTGGCACTATGTGTAAATGCACATTCAAAATCGGTATCCTTAATGTGAATTATCGGATAATTGATCGGGCTGCCATTATTCGATTTCTCGAGCATGTCGAGCAATCCGTTTTTGGCAAGGTAGCGCTGTCCGTTGAATATTATTGTCAACCCATTATTCAGGAAACAATAATTCCAAAGCATCTGTTCAATATATTCCTTTAGGAAATGATAGTTCCCAAACAGTTGAATATCAGGCGTGAAACTTATGAAAGTACCATTTCTTTGATCCGTGGGCTGTTCCCCGGTTTCGCGTACCAAAACCCCGCTATGAAATTCAACTGTGTTGGTGCGCCCATCGCGCACCGCCTGCGCAAGAAAATAACTCGATAAAGCATTTACAGCTTTTGAACCGACACCATTTAACCCCACAGCCTTTTTAAATACTTTTGAATCATACTTGGCACCAGTATTTATCTGCGAAACACAATCAACCAATTTGCCAAGGGGAATACCCCGGCCATAATCGCGGATAGAAACGGTATGTTCTTTAATTGTAACTTCAATATTGCGTCCATGGCCCATGGTAAATTCATCGATGCAATTATCAATGATTTCTTTTATAAGCACATAGATCCCGTCATCATGTGATGATCCGTCACCTAATTTTCCAATATACATACCCGGCCGTAGCCTAATATGCTCCTTCCAGTCGAGCGACCGGATACTTTCTTCATCGTAAATTTGAGCTGTTTCCATAATCAGGTTGCAAAGATAAATCAATCCTGAAAATGAAAATGGATTAGAACAAATAAGTTGCTATTGAGTTTTGCACAAAAGAGGTGGGAGGTGGGATTGCGGATGTCGGATTGCGGATTGCGGATTGAGGATTGCGGATGTGGGATTGTGGATGTCGGATGTTCGATGTCGGATTTGGGATGTCGGATGTGGGTTTGACCTAAATAACCGATAACCATTAACCCTTCAACTGCGCTCAGTGTCCGCCAATAACTCAATAACCAATAACCCAATAAC
The DNA here is from genome assembly GCA_903946925.1 of uncultured Bacteroidales bacterium. Taxonomy (GTDB): domain Bacteria; phylum Bacteroidota; class Bacteroidia; order Bacteroidales; family UBA4417; genus UBA4417. Next base: position 6,947 of record CAJAXK010000387.1, read on the forward strand.
CATTAACCCAATAACCATTAACCCAATAACCATTAACCCAATAACCATTAACCCAATAACCATTAACCCTGTCCTATCATGAAATAGGTTGACAAGAAGT
>CAJAXK010000388.1 GCA_903946925.1 uncultured Bacteroidales bacterium
CTACAACCTCAAAATCTACAATATTTATACAGCGCCTTCCGAACCGGTTTTGCCCAAAGCAAGAACTTTCTTGTGGAGGACCGGCCTTATAAAAATACAATAGTGGTTCTTAGCCGGAGGTATGTGTGTGGGGCATGTGCGTAGCAATACACAGAAACGACAAAAGTATGGGATTGTGCCATCTCCCATGCCTTGTATTGCGGGAAGATACCTTCGGCTTAGAAACACATTGAACTTCTTTCACGAATACCCGTAAAAAATAAGTAAGCCATGAGTAATTTTTATAGAGCCTTGATTTTTTGTTTACTTTTTGATCAAGCAAAAAGTAAAAAGATCTAAACCCTTTTGACCAAAGTTTTGGTATTGATGACAGTCGGCTAGCACCTCAAAATAAGAATTAGCCTTGATTTAGAATAAGATAATTTATCAAAAAAAACGAATAGATTTTGGGCGGGTGCAAAAAAAAGGCCGGAAATGTTAGCTTCCGGCCTCAAAAAAATGGCATTATAAACTACATGGCTTCCATCAATTCATCTGTCATTTCCAGGTTGTGGTACACGGCTTGTATGTCATCGTCTTCTTCGAACATTTCGACCAGGCGCATAACTTTTTTAGCGTTCTCCAATTCAAGTTTTGAAGTTTCTTTTGGGATGCGCTGCAACTTGGCACTTTCGGGTTCTATATGCAGTTCTTCTAATTTTTTCATCATGGAACCAAAGTTTTCCATGGCAGTAGTTATTGTAAAATAACCTTCTTCCAATTGCATATCCTCGGCTCCGGCTTCAATCATTTCCATTTCGAAATCATCGGCATTTAAAGCCCCTTCCGGTACAGTGAAAATTCCTTTGCGGTCGAAAATAAAACTCAATGAACCATTAGTCCCCAAACTGCCATTGAACTTATTGAAGTACATCCGCACATTTGAAATGGTGCGTTGCTGGTTATCAGTGGTTGCTTCAAGAAAAATGGCGATTCCGCCGTTGGCATAACCTTCAAAAGTACACTCTATAAACGAAGCCGAATCTTTATCCGAACCTTTACTTATGGCACGCTGAATATTTTCCTTGGGCATACTTGCTCCCTTTGCGTTGGCAATGGCAAGCCTGAGCCTCGGGTTGCCATCAGGGTCGGCACCGCTTTCTTTTACCGCAACGGTAATTTCTTTTATGATTTTGGAGAAAATTTTGGAGCGCTTTGAATCCAAGGCCCCTTTTTTGCGCTTGATGGTCGACCATTTATTATGTCCCGACATATAGTTTTGTATTTCTTATTGGTTGATAAAAAGATTAGTTCGCTGAAAATTAAGTAGATGTAGTTTGGGGTGATTTGTTGGCTCTGTTTTGCTTATTTTTTGAAAAAGCGCGCTGAAGGTTCGTTAAAATGAAACTCAGAAACCAAATACTAACCCCATCATTTTATTTTTAGAGTATGTTTTTAAACTTGATCCTTTCCAAAATTTACGAATTTCGATTTGCGAATTACGATTGTTTTTCAGCAAGTTAGATTCGTCAATTGTAACTCGTCATTCGTAACTAATAAACAAACCCGACTCTATGTACAGACTCTAATTAGGGTGGCAAAGTTAATGCTTTGGTTGTAAAAAAAAAACTGCCTCCCGAAGGAGGCAGCAAGTCAACTAACCAAAATCAACTTAATGTATATTTTCAATGGTAAGCCTTTTTACATCCTTAAGTTTTTTTAGAATCCAATCAATGTAATGCCAACTTCAAAAGGATAGGCAACTGGGCCTTTATCATGACGGAACATCTCGCTAAACGAATAAGTGCCATATAGGTTTATTATTCCCCAGCCAATAGTTGCAATGCCTTCAACCTGAAAAGGATTGATGTAGAAATCGCTTTTGTTTTTTGTTTTCGAATTGTTGATTTCGTTTTTGGTATGCGACCACATACGGAAAGACCCAACAGCACCGGCACCTACATGGAAACTATTTGTTTTCATTTTTCCATTGGTTTGATATTCGAGCATTAATGGGATTCTTAACGAAGCCAACATAAGTTTACTTTTCTGGTAGCTATACCCTGGCACTGAACTGTAATAACCATCAAGTTTTCCACCGGTATCGGTAAGGATTACATTCTTGGCAAAGCGGTAGTTGTTCCACGTTACTCCAAGGCCGGTAACCAGTCCCAGGTTTTGGTTATACAGGTTTACATTTTGCTCAAAGAAATTCAAACTAACACCTGTAGATTTGTTGTAGTTAATATCGAGATAAGGCGCTCCTGTTGGGTAATCAATCATGTGATCCTGATTTAAAAGGCCATTTACACTCAATCCAAATCCGGCCCAGTGGCCATTAAACTTTGGCTTTTTGTCGTGTTTGGTTATTTTTACTCCATCGTCGCTTATTATATAGTCGTGTTGGCCAATATTTACGCGTACCGAGTCGTCAGTGACCACAACAATTCGTTTGTCGTTGAGGATGATGGTTGTAGAGTCGCCATTTTCATAAACGTTCCAATTTCCATGGTCAATATCTACTATTTCGTCATCCTCGGAACCATTGTCCGAATCGTTGTCATTTTCTTCAATAATCACGCTTTTTACAGTGTCCATACCATTAAACGTCATTTGATACTGGCCTTGTTTCGAGATTTTCTTGATATTGTCTTTGTCGAAATAGCTGATGCTTCCTGCCCCAGAGAGGTCAGCTTTAAGTTGTTGGCGGGCCATGATCCTTGCATTGCCAGCACCCGATACATCCGCATTGGTATAGTCGGTAATAAATTCAAGGGCTTTCAGGTTGCCGGCTCCTGAGACCTCGGTATTGTGCTTTTCGGCAGTTCCTTTTAAGGTAAGGTTACCAGCACCGCTTATTTCGGTATTTGCAGTTTTTGCGATTAGAGTAAGTGAATTGTCGGCTGCACCGCTGGTTTCGTTGTTAAAACTGCCGGTTTCAATATGCATCCGCACTTTTGATGCCCCTGAAGCGTAAAGGCCAAAAACTTCGCTTTTGATTGGGGTTTCGCCAATAACCTTAGCTGCCCCGCTTGCATCCAAGTTGTTGAGGTTAACCACTGTTACATAAACGTTCATTTTTGATGCATTGTTGATGTTGTTGCAACTGAGGTTGAGCGTGCCGTTGGATACTTTGGTAATTATTTTATCCTGCAAATTATCATCGGTTTCAACTTTTACCAATTGTTGTTGGCCTTGTTGTATGTAAAGGTTGATTGCACATCCAACCTTTATGGCCTCGAACGACGAAACCTGGCGTTCCTGGGTGGTTACATTTCCGTTTCCTTTAGTCTGGGCTTTAACACTGCTTAATGTGAGTGTAAGGAGCATGATTCCTGCGAGGGTTAGTTTTAGGGTTTTCATGTTGTTGGTTTTATTTGTTGTTTTATTGTTTTCTGGATGCAAGACGGAATAGGTTGGTGGAATGTTACAGGGAGGGTGGAAAATAGTTAATGGGAAATAGTTAATGGAAAATGGTTAATGGGAAATAGTTAATGGGAAATGGTTAGTGGTTAATGGTGCTACTGCGAATTGAATGGCTATAGGCTTTTAGTCTGTTAGAAGGAAAAAGTCCGAAGTACCTTTGTAAATGATTTTCCAGCCTATTCATGGAAACCTTATCAAATCAATTTAATTGCAATGGATAATTCTACTTTACTAAAATAGATTTCACTTGTAATGCCTGTCAATATCAGCTTGCCTTTGCCTGTGTCTTATCTGGATATGTTCCATACAAAGGTCTACTTCTTTTTGCGAGGCAAAGTTGATTGCGATGACTAACAATCTGGCATCGCGTACACTTAACAGCGGCATCTGGTCTTGTTCCCCTAATTTTAATGACAGTATATAGAACCCCGCCATCATTACCAAAGCCATGTGATGCTGCCATGCCAACCAGCCGGTTACTTGATAACCCGACATCCCTAATTCGTTTTTGCTGTCATCAAAACAACGCTCTACCCAATATCGGCTAACTTGAAAATAGGCCCATTCGTTATTGGTATACTTTTCTTTTTCCCCATTACTGAGCGAATATTTTGTTTTCTCTGACCGGGTGATGACCAATGTCCGCTTTTGAGCTTGCTTCTCTTTCCCATCCCAGTGCCAAACCATAACAGTGTGAACCATTGCATATTTCCATCCTTTTGTTGTTTTCCTGATCTGTTCTCTGGAAAAATCTTCCGTTGAGAGCGTTTTTATGTAGTCTTGCAACTGTATTGCCTCAATGTCAGGCTGCAACAAGGTTGGTTTTCTTCCCTTGGCACTTTTGCGCCCCGGTATGGCAAACGTTGGTTCTGATAGAAAGATCAACTCGTCCTTATGGACATCCAACACAAAAAATTGCCCCAACTTATCCAAGGACCTGGTCAGCTCAGCATTGTGCCCATACAAGCCATCTCCTCCGATAAAATCAAATTCGACCCCGGCATTAATAGCTGTCACGACTAACTTTAGTGCCAGTTCCGGCTTTGTCAGATATCCCCGGTTCGCTTCGGGTACACCTGCATCCTGACACCTTGTTTTATCGTCTGTCCATCCAGTGGGAAGAAAAAGCTCTGTCCCTATCAAGGTGCAAAATTTCTCATTGCTCAAGCAGGTATGCACTGAAACCTGGCAATTATCCACTTTCCCCACAACACCGGCATATTGGCGTGCCACCCCTACGGATTTATCCCCTTTTTTTAAATGAGAGGTTTCATCAATGGTAAACCCTGTTGGCCGCCCGCTTCTTTTCTTCTATTCCCATAAGGCTTGGTCGGCTAACTTCATTGTGACTAGGTTGACCTCCTTGTGGCTCCATTTGCTAACCGATAAGAAATGAATATATCGTTTGTAGTCGGAATCCGTTACTTCTTCTACCATCCGTTCCATATTCGTATGCCCCTTTTTGCACTGTAAAAGCCCCGACAAATACTCTGTAGCTACATGCGTACAGCTCTTTCTGTATACCCTAAATAAATCATTATAAGTGCTGTATATCAGCGTATTGAAGTCATAACCACCAAAATATCCGCCTTGGGTTTTTGAGACAAATTTTTTTTTCTCTGCTCGTTTTCGCTTCATTATCAAAAATGACCAGAGTATGATTATGAAGTAAATGTACTAATAATTTTCCACTTGCGCAAGAGTGTTTGTTTGTATTCTATTTCGGTAAAGTAGAAATAACTATAATTTTAATTGAGAGATTGTTTTTAAGATAAGTTCACATGACCAATATTTCAATTCATTAAAGGTGCGATTAATAGCTCGTTAACCAATGCGCTCCGTGTTTCAACTGCCTTGTTTCAATTCCTTAAAGGTGCGATTAAAAGCAAACTACTCACAGAATAGTGCGTCTGCTGGTGTAAGTTCCAAATAAACCCGGCTTTATTGACAGGTTCTAAACAGCAACAATATTCAAAAATAGCTGCCCAAATGAAGGTTTGCATTTTTTGGGTACTTTTTGGGTATCGGGAATTGTGGAAATTAATAAAAAACTGAAGGGCTTGCCAAAAAGCAAAAACCGCTATCTTGTTAAAGATTAGCGGTTTTTGAATTATTTTCGAGATAAATAGCGGTCCGGACGGGAAGCCGACAACATAAGCCTATGAAGTTGTTTTTTAGTTCTTTACATTGTATCCATTTTGTTTTGGTAGATTCTAAGTAGATTATCTATTTGTTTGAATTGAAA
>CAJAXK010000389.1 GCA_903946925.1 uncultured Bacteroidales bacterium
AAATATCCATGATCATATGTTTCTGTATGCGAATGCACCCAGGAATAATGAATTGTATCATACACTTTAGGCCAGTTCTGTGAAATGGCAACTTGCATGTTGAAGAAAATGAATATAAATATCCCAAAAACTTGTTTCATACAACAAATATAGTCCTATTTAACCTCAATTTTCCAGGTGCCAACAAATTTTATACATTTGTGCTAAAAAGAATAAGATATGTTAGGAAAAACAAAATATCAAACCCTATAATTATAAATACCCTGCATTTAGATGAACCGCCTCGACCTCTTTCACCTTATCCAACAAAAAAAATCCTTCCTATGTGTTGGCTTGGATAGCGATTTTAATAAAATACCAAAACACCTCCTCCAAATGGAAGATCCTGTTTTTGAGTTTAATAAGCAGATTATTGACGCTACTTTGAAGTATGCGGTTGCCTATAAACCAAACCTTGCATTTTATGAGAGCCGTGGTGTTAAAGGAATGATGAGCCTTGAGAAAACTATGGCTTACCTCGAAAATTTTAAAACTGAGGTTTTTACCATAGCCGATGCCAAACGAGGCGATATCGGGAATACCTCTACCCAATACGCCATTTCTGTTTTCGACAGACAAGCTTCGGGATTTAGTTTCGATGCCATTACTGTGGCTCCGTATATGGGCGAGGATTCAGTTAAACCATTCCTTGATTTTCCTGGCAAATGGGCAATCGTATTGGCACTTACTTCAAATAAGGGATCAGACGATTTTCAATTGTTCGCTGACGAAAACCAAGACAAACTATTTGAACGTGTGCTTGAGCGCTCCTCAAAATGGGGCACAGCAGATAATATGATGTATGTGGTTGGTGCCACCAAAGCCGAAATGCTCGAAGGTATCCGCAAAATTGTTCCCGAACACTTCCTGTTGGTTCCCGGTGTTGGCGCACAAGGCGGCGATTTACAGGCAGTTGCAAAATATGGCTTGAACAAATATTGTGGTTTGCTGGTAAATGCTTCGAGGAGCATACTATTTGCTTCCAATGGATTGGATTTCGCTGAAAAAGCGGCACTGGAAGCCTCGTCCATGCAAAAGGAAATGGAAACCGTTTTAATCGAAAACCATTTGATTTAACATCTATGAAAAAGAAAACCTTTCGCATACTGTTATACATTACAGGTTTCGTGCTACTTGTAATTGTATTGATGCCAACGCATTATCGCAGGGCTATTATTCACGGACATGCCAATATTGATGATTACCGTATTTTTGAAAACCGTTCCGTGCAAAATGCGCAAACCATACCCTGGCAACACGATTCACTCTATAATTCGCCAACAATCAACCCAGCCCAGATGACTGTTTTCGATACTTTCGGCACTACCGCTTTTGTGGTTATACGCAACAACAAAATTTTATATGAACAATATTGGGATGGCACAAGCGATACCACGCGGAGCAATTCGTTTTCGGCGGCAAAAAGCATAATTTCCATTTTGATTGGCTGCCTGACCGACGAAGGAAAAATCAAAAGCCTGGACCAACCGATCACAGACTTTCTTCCGGATTTTAAAAACACGAATGGGTTCACGCTCACCATAAAGGATTTGCTTACCATGAGTTCGGGGATTGAATGGGACGAAGGCTATTCGAGCCTTTTTTCACCTACCACAAAAGCATATTATGGCAATGTTTTAAACGAACAGATTTTAGGCCTTAAAATTGGATCGGAACCAGGGAAAATCTTTAATTACCAGAGTTGTAACACCCAATTATTAGCTATGATTGTCGCGAAGGCATCAGGGAAACCGGTTTCGGAATATGCATCCGAAAAACTGTGGAAACCCTTGGGTGCCGAGCATCCTGCTTTATGGAGCCTGGACCAAAGCGGCGGTGTTGAAAAAGCCTATTGTTGCTTTAACAGCACTGCCCGCGATTTTGCGCGTATTGGTCAAATGGTACTCGATAGTGGACAATTCAACAAACAGCAAATCGTTTCAAAGGCCTTCTTGGAAAATGCCTTAACGCCAGCTACACAACTAAAGGACGAAGCGGGGGATTCGTGTTATTATTACGGCTACCAATTCTGGTTGATGTCGCACAAAGGGCACAAAATCGCTTATGCCCGCGGAATTTTAGGGCAGTATATTTTCATTATCCCTGATTTGGATGCCGTTGTTGTGCGCCTCGGCACCGACCGTAGCAAAGGATACCTGAACCATGCACCCAAAGATGCATATACCTATCTGGATGCTGCTTTTGAAATGCTTGAAAAGTAATCCAATTCTCAAATCTTCAATTTGTTTCATGACTTCTTCTTTTGGGAACAAACAACATTGAGTCCACTCCGAAAACCCTAAAATAGAGAAAACCACGGAGGCACAGAGGACACAGAGATACACAGAGTATTGTTAATCAGCGCTATAGACTTAGTGAACTTAGCGAAGCGGTATCATGAACTCCTTTAAAATAAGCAATTGTGAGTAAACTTAGAGGCTTTGTGTCTTTGTGGCGAAAAAAGACTTTTCGGAGTGGACTCCACATCGTGTAAATCAAAAAAGGCTGCCAGTAGGCAGCCTTTAATTTTATATAAAACTTATTTTAGCTGATTCTTTCGCTTAAAGGCAGGCCGTATTCTTCTACCATCCTAATATCGAGTTTTTCGAGTTCATCCAGGATTGGGTTATAAATTCCTGGCAATACCGGACGGAAAACCCCTTTTTCGGTAATTTGTCCGGCAAGTATCATTTCTACGCCAATGGCTGCAGGCAAAGCAACGGTTCTAGCTACGGAAGTGTCGGTTGCAGGTGTCCCGAAATCAAGCATACGAGAACGTATAACTTCCTGTTTTCCATTAGGATAAGTTGCAAGGAAAGTGTGCTGCATAACAACCATATCGCGCTCGTTTTGTCCTAATTCCATTTTCGAAATCATCAGGTCACTGGTAACTTCGTAAGGCGAATCCTCAGTACGGTTGAGTGGTTCGTTGCTGAAAAGACCAAGCCATTCCATGGCATCGAGTGAATAAGCATCGGCGGGAATCCCCAAATGTGCGGCTACTTTATTCCTTATGTCTGTGCTATTGGAAGCCCCGATTTGCAAAGCCATAAAGTCGGCATAAGTCTTGTCTTTCAGGTCAACTTTATCGTACGAAATCAGGTTCAATTGTTTCATAACATGAAGTGTTTCACACCAGCCTTTGAAACGGAATGTCCCACGCTGTATGGTCTTCACTTCTGGAATACCATAAATTTCGATGTACGAAATGGAATCCCTGTTGGGATAAACTTCGAGTTTCCCAACTTCTGGAAAATCAACCTGAAGCGGGTTTTTGAAAAGATCCTGAGTTGGAACATACACTTCAACATTGTCTTTCATGTACTTACCATCGTTGTTACCAGCCATTACAACGCCTTTTGGGCTCCACGAAAATTTGTATTTGAATGGGTTTGTAGCAGCTTCGGCAGCAGGCAAGGCTCCACAAATGGAATAGAACTCTTCGATTTTACCACCCTGATTGTGAACATTATCAATAATGCGCATTGCCGACATGTGGTCAATTCCCGGATCGAGGCCAAGTTCGTTGAGGATAATGATACCAGCTTCCTTAGCCTGAGCATCAAGAGCCTGCATTTCGGGCTTCACATACGATGTGGTAACCATGTTTTTTTTGTGGAGCAGGCAATACTTTGCAACCAACAAATGATGAAGGTATGGGAGCAAACTCACCGAAAGGTCGTGTTCGGCAACCATACGGCTCAGTGTTTCTTCATCTTCAACTGTCCAGGCAACAGCAATGCCGTTGGGATGGCCGGCTATCATTTCTTCGGCTTTGCTTTTGGTACGGGTTGCCACCGTAACCTGAATTCCTTTGTTAAGCAAGTGTTTTACAATAGGGCGGACTACAAGGCCAGCACCCAGGATAAGGACTTTCTTCATTTTTATTTAGATTTATAAAAGGATTTTTTTATTGCGGATTGGGGAGTTCAGATTTCGGATTGCAGATTGCAGATTTCGGATTTCAGATTTCGGTTTATTGATTGGTTCATTAACTTTATTTGTTCATTTAACCATTTCCACTTTTCTATCACCACTTTCCGTTAACTATTTTCAACCTACCATTCTCCATTAACCATTCTCCATTGACCATTTTCTATTAACTATTCTCCGTTAACCATTTTCTATTAACTATTTTCCATTAACTATTCACCCCCAAGTGCTCCTCCAAATACTTATAATGCGGAGTCAGCTCGCCACGGTGTAAAATAAGGGCACTTTTAATAGCGTTAGGCAAATCGAGTGTTAGGAAATCTTCATTGAAATCGCAGTCGGAAATGGCTTTTACATAGTTAATGAGCACATCGGCAAAACCTGCTGACGAATCGCGTGGAAGCTCGCTTGGCAGAATATCGACGGCCATAACCAATACGCCATCGCCTTTATGTCCCATGGTGTAAGTGCGCGAATCGGGATGATACACGAAAATCGGATCTTCAATTTCAGTCCCTTTTTCGGTACATTCAACCGAACCGTTCACATCGCACGAAATATCACCAATCACTTTAAGTTTGGGAGTGGTGTGAGCAAAAGCTTTTTGCAGATAGTCCTTGGTAACCAAGCGTGGATAACGGGCATCCCAGTAAATGCAATTGATAAGCATATCAATATGTGGGATGTATTTTTCAAAACTGCTTTTGAACTTTTCGGGCGAATTATAGTATTCGTGTAGCTCAAAGCTGGCATCTTCGTCAGTGGGTTCTACTAAATGTTCTTCCTTGAAAACAATCTTATAAATCAGGTTATCAGGAAGTTTGCTGCGTCTTTTTAACGTTAGGAGTTTCTCAGGCGAAATTTCTTTAACAGGTAACAGTCCAATTATTTCTTGTGCGCCTTGCGAAACATTGCCATAGCCGGTAAAGGCAACTGTAAACGGGCGCAACTCCTCGGGCATGCCTTTTTCGGCAATTTCTTGCCCAACAGCCGAAATTACTTCGCGTACTTCGGCAAGAGAACTGTAATGATGGGCCTGCTTAATTTGGGCGAAAGGCGTTTTGTAACCAGCATCCTTCAATCGCAAACCCAACGACCACAACGAATCGATCATGCCAGCCAATCCCGCATAACGGCCAAAGAAAATAAGCCTTTTCCCTTGTTCGTCAACAACACGCTCGTAATCAATGAGGTTGCATTTCATTTCCATCATTTTTTTGAGCATAGGCATATTATACGCCTGTCCTTTAATGACATGGGAAAAGAAAATATAGGTTTTTTCTTCTTCAAAAAACGTGACAGGCATTTCTTTTACCCCAAAAATGACGCTGCATTTTTTCAGATCCTTGCCAATTTTGGCCCCAGCTTTTATGTATTCCTCGTCAGTAAAAACCCTTTTTTCGGAAGTTTGCACAACGAAGTCAAGTTTTTTATTCTTGATTAACCGCTCCACATGTTTGGGCGTAAGCGGTGCCCTGCGTTCCATCACATATTTATCTTCGTGCCGGATTCCAATAAAGTTGCCCATCTAATAAATTACATTTAGTTTTACTGTATATTTTATTTCAGTTTGCTGAATATCAACCACTTAATTAATATAAATGCTTGTTACTTAGGCTCGGCAAACATATCAAAAAATTAATACATTTGCACAGTAACATTAAAATTGTTTTTTAAATAACAATAGGAATGAGCCAAAAGGGTAAATCGTCAGGTTTTCAGAGAGTTAAAAGGAATATTTTCAGGTTTGTACGCTTTGCGCTGATATTTTTTTTCGGTTCCAGCCTATTCTTTACTTTGTTGTACCGCTTCGGCAATCCACCTATTACACCTTTGATGCTTATCCGTGTGGTCGAAAATATTGGTGACAGTAAAAAAACGTCAATTTCAAAAGATTGGGTAAAGCTTTCTGAAATATCGCCCAACCTCCCATTGGCTGTAATCGCTTCCGAAGACAATAATTTTGAAACCCATTTCGGGGTGGATTTTAAGGCAATAGAAAAAGCCAAGAAGCTGAATGCCAAAGGGAAGAAGATGCGTGGAGCAAGTACAATTACCCAACAAACAGCAAAAAACGTTTTCCTTTGGCCAGCGCGAAACTATTTGCGTAAAGGGCTTGAGCTTTATTTTACCGGATTGATCGAATTGTTTTGGGGCAAGGAACGCATCATGGAAGTTTACCTTAATGTTATTGAAATGGGTGATGGCATTTATGGTGCCGAAGCTGCAGCGCAGACCTATTTCCATAAACCAGCCAAAAAACTAACAAGTTCCGAAGCAGCAGCTATTGCAGCCGTTTTGCCCAATCCCCGCCGTTGGCATCCCGACAAACCAACCCCGTACATCGCCAAGAAAAAAGCATGGATTTTGTGGAATATGAAGAATGTGGCTAAACCGGAATGGTAGTTAGATTCGGATTAAATTTGAATTGTAATCGAAATTTGGAGCCAAAAACTAAATTGCGTATAAATAATTTCCAACATCTGAACTGTTTACAGAATTATTGGTTTAGCTTGAATGATTTTATTTTGGACGAATTGCAACATTACAACAAGCAGAAAAACGGAGCATAAACAATAATAATTTGAATAAATGGACTCTTGGATTGAAATAAAACCTGACAGCGATTTTTCCTTGCACAACATTCCCTTTGGGATTGGAATAATACCCGGCAGCGGGCCTCGAATATGCACCCGAATTGGCGATAAAGTTGTTGATTTGTCAATTATGGCCAACCTTGGTTATTTTAACCGTGAGATTTATAAGGATTCAGAATTTACCGCATCGACTTTGAATGGTTTTATTTCAAAAGGCAGGGAAGCAGCAAATGCAGTGAGGCTTTCAATACAAAATTGCTTCCTGAATTCAAATTATTCGCAGTCGGAAGCTGAGATTTTTTTACAGCATATTTTGTACGATGCCTCCGAAATCCAGATGCTGATACCTTTACAAATTGGCGATTATACCGATTTTTATTCGAGCATTGAACATGCAACCAATGTTGGGATTATGTTCCGCGACCCAGCAAATGCTTTGTTGCCCAATTGGAAACATATTCCGGTTGGTTACCATGGAAGAGCTTCGAGCATTGTAGTTTCCGGTACCGAAATCCATAGGCCAAAAGGCCAAACCAAGCCTGCCGATGCAAGCCTACCAGTATTTGGCCCCACAAAACAATTGGATTTTGAACTGGAAACTGCTTTTATTATTGGGAAAGAAAACCCTTTAGGCGAAAGCCTTACCACCGATGAAGCCGAAAACAACATTTTTGGGATGGTGCTGTTCAACGACCTGTCGGCCCGCGATATACAAAGCTGGGAATATGTGCCGCTTGGCCCATTCCTTTCAAAAAATTTCGCTTCTGTAATTTCGCCCTGGGTTGTGATGATGGATGCGCTGGAACCTTTCAAATGCGCAGGGCCGGTTCAGGAACCAGAAGTATTGCCTTACCTTAAATTTACAGGAAAACGTAACTTCGACATCAATCTCGAAGTACTTATTAAACCAGATGATTGCGATGAGGTAAGTGTTTGTAAATCAAATTTTAAGTACATGTACTGGAATATGAGCCAGCAATTGGCTCATCATACGGTAAACGGCTGCAACATGCGCGTTGGCGATTTGTGTGGCAGCGGCACAATCAGCGGTCCCGAACCCGGCAGCTATGGCAGCATGCTCGAGCTCACGTGGAAAGGGACCAAACCTTTTGAAATGCCCAATGGAACCGAGCGCAAATTTATCAACGACAATGATACCATAATCATGCGCGGTTATGCCGAAAAAAAAGGTATGCGGGTGGGATTTGGCGAAGCGGTTGTTCGGATTTTGCCATCAAAACTGTAATTGAAAAAACAAAATATCCGAAAGGTTTACAATTTAATTGAGTTTCATACAGAACTTTGCAAATTATAAACCTCACCCCCGTGCTCTCTCCTTGAAAAAATGAGAGGGGTGACTACAACCAGCAAATTCTGGTAACTAAATTAAGAACTTAAAATTCTGCCGTTCTTTACTTCAAAAACCTCACCCCCGTCCCCTCTCCTTGAAAAAATGAGAGGGGTGACTACAACCACCAAATTCAAGTTCGCAAACAAACCAAAACTTTAAACTTCGGCGTTTCGCCATATTTATTGCTCTTCACTGTTAACTGTTCACTGTTAACTGTACACTGTTAACCGTTCACTTTTCACCCTTCACTTTTCACTTTTCACTTTTCACTTTTCACTTTTCACTTAACCCATGTCCACCTTCGACCCAACAAAAATACTTCCTCACCAACTTCACCGCGTACTTTTGAGTGCGGTAGCACCTCGCCCGATTGCTTTTGCCAGCACTATTGATAAGGCAGGGAACGCAAACCTTTCGCCTTTCAGTTGTTTTAATGTTTTTGGTGTTAACCCAAGCACTTTGATTTTTTCACCTTCGCGAAGTGGCCGGACGAATGAACTGAAAGACACATACTTAAATATAAAAGAAGTCCCGGAAGTGGTAATCAATATGGTTACTTTTTCCATGGTCGAACAAATGAACCTAGCTAGTACAGAGTTCCCACGTGGGATAAACGAATTTGTCAAATCAGGGTTTACGCCAGTGGCATCTGAAAAAATCAGACCTTTCAGGGTCAAGGAATCGCCAGTTCAAATTGAATGTAAAGTGCGGCAGGTTATTGAAACAGGAGATGGGCCGGGAGCTGCAAACCTAATTATTTGCGAAGCGTTGATGGTTCATGTTAACGACAATGTACTTGATGAAACTGGCGCGATTGATACCACAAAACTTGATTTGGTTGGTAGGTTGGGTGCCGAGTATTATGTCCGTGCATCGGGAAGTGCTTTGTTTACTTTAGATAAACCTGTTAGCAAGCTTGCTATTGGGGTCGATTCGTTGCCCGAATCCGTGCGGTTGAGTAATATCCTTACCGGCAACGATTTAGGCAAGCTGGGTAGCATTCAAACCATGCCCTCATTAGCCGAAATTGACAATTATATTTCCTCCCCCGAAATTGATTTGCTTAAATCGAAACACCAATCCAATCATTCACTGTTTATACAAGAAGCACATAAAATGGCCCAATCAATGATTGCAAACAAGCACCTTAATAATGCACTGCTTCTATTGTTATCGTGTAATAAATTGATTTCTACTAATTTGTAATCAAAGCCAAACCATCCCCAATCAATTTCTGCATTTCTTCGTTTTTCAAAGCTTTGGTTTTCAGGAAACTGATAATTTCCCCGGCAAGTTCAGATTGGTTTCCTGACTTTACAAGCTCCTCAAGTATTTCGAGAGGAAGCAACCACTCTTCCGGGTATTTGGATTTCAATTTTTCCCAGGTTTCGAAAAGGATTTGGGAATTCCCTCCATTTTCACGGTATTCCTGAATATTTCCGTAAAGTCCATATAGTTTCATTGTTTCATCGGAATGTTGTATATGATGGGTTTTTTCTACTGGTGCAGGATACTCCAAATGGAATGCATCCGGATCGGCAGGTCCGGCAAAAGTGGAAATAATGCTTTTACCAATAGCCATATCGTAAATACCCCATTCCGGTTTAAAAAGTTGATTTCCCTTGTAGTTTACCGCGCAATCCTTAAAGGTGAAAATCAGGTTTTTGCCTTGTTCGCGGGTAATTTTCACCAATATTCCGCTTACCCTAACGCCACTTTCAAATTCAAGTTCAAGTTTGTCGCCAACCTTTATCCCATTGGCTTCAAGCTCGCCCACGCTCATTTCTTCCAAGCTTTGGCCAATGCCTTTTACTTTTCCAACCGGCGAACCGAACCCATCAGGATGATGCTTGGTTCCTTGTCCCTTGAGTTGTTGGAAATTAAACGATAACATTGATGGACCTTCAAAACCCAGATAAACCGCCTCTTGGTTTTGCTCATGAATTTTTACCAATTTTCCCGAAACCTGCAAACCTGAACTATAAACCACAGTGCTGGTGCCTGCCGAACGCAAAGCTTTGTTCAGGCTTTCCAAACCACCTTTTCGTACAGCCATTGTATCTAAATACTGGTCAAGCACTGTATTGAGGTAATTAAAATCTGGTGTTACAAAAAGCTGCGGTTGCTGTGTGGTTATATCGAAAGTATAATTCTGGGCTTCAAGCGAATAAGGATTTTTTTTTACTTTTGGCTTCATGCAATTATGGCTTTCGCCGATGGAAGACAATAACCCTGCGCCGTAAATTTTGGGATTTTCCATACTCCCAATGAGGCCATATTCCACAGTCCACCAATGCAGGTTGCGCAGCAAGGCCATTTCAGAAGGTTCTTCCTGTAGTCTTGATAATTTGTCTAATTCCGCTTCAGCCTCTTCAATTGCAACAAACGAAGTGTAAGGATCAGCTTTGAGGATTGACAAATGCCTTATAGCCTCATAAACCTTGTTGTCATAAGCTGATGAAAAAGCCCTTCTTCCGGCCTTGCCAAAATCGCGCAGGTAAGCAGAATATTCCTCATCGGCAATAATCGGTGCATGACCGGCAGCCTCGTGAATTATATCGGGAGCTGGTGTGTATAAAACCTGATCAATCGGACGTATATCGGCAGCAATAACAAGCACATTGTAAGCCTGAAATTCCATGAAAGCGGCTGGCGGTATAAAACCATCCACAGTAACCGCTGCCCAGCCAATTTCTTTCAAAATACGGTTCATGCCATACATATTCGGGATGCGGTCAATGCTTATCCCAGTGCGCTCCAAACCTTTAAGGTACGAATGGTGAGCAACTTGTGGCAAATAATTAACATTCTGCCTCATTATATAACGCCAAACCGCATGATCCTGGTTAGTATAATTGGCATAAGGCTGGTCAATTATGAGGTTCAGCAGGTGCCGCGGCAGTTTGTCCAATACATCGTTACTTTCCATATCCTGTAATTGAATGAGGCAAATTTGTTACTTTTGAAAATCTTTTGCGAAAATGGCTTCCCAAAGATATATATATCCTTTCATATAAAACCAACCGTTTTTGATGCCGCCAAAAATATATGTCGCTTTGCCAGTGATGGACGAAATGGAACGTCTGCCCAATCTTATAAAGGCAATCCAGAGTCAAACCATTCAGGTTTTCCAACTTATTGTATGTGTAAACCAACCCGATTCGTGGTGGGACAATCCTTTAAAAATTGCTGTTTGTACCGCTAACCAAGCTGCAATTACTTATCTGCAATCGCTTAACGACGAACGTTTTACCATTATTGATAAATCCTCAAGGGGAAAGGGCTGGCTGCCAAAAGCCCATGGAATAGGTGTTGCCCGAAAATTGCTGATGGATCATATTTCATCGGTAGCCGAAAGCAAGGATA
Source organism: uncultured Bacteroidales bacterium (assembly GCA_903946925.1). Lineage (GTDB taxonomy): Bacteria > Bacteroidota > Bacteroidia > Bacteroidales > UBA4417 > UBA4417. The sequence goes on from CAJAXK010000389.1 coordinate 11,287, forward strand.
TTATTATCAGTATGGATGCCGACACGTATTTTGAGCAAGAATATTTTGCCTCAATAGCTGATAACCTGTACTCTAACCCTACCGCTACAGCTATTGCCGTGCCTTATTACCACGAACTTGTGGGCAAAGATGATTTGGACAGGGCCATGCTGCGCTACGAAATTTACATGCGCTCTTATGCCATAAATATGTGGCGGATTAAAAGCCCTTATTCCTTCACGGCGCTTGGATCGGCTATTGCGCTGCCTGTTTGGGCGTATAAAGCGGTTGGTGGCATGACCCCAAAATTGAGTGGCGAAGATTTTTATTTTTTGCAAAAAATCGTTAAATCGGGCAAGCTTTTGCATTGGAACAACCTATTTGTTTATCCGGCTACACGTCTTTCCGACAGGGTTTTCTTCGGCACCGGACCGGCTTTGAGCCAAGGCATAAGCGGCGACTGGCAAAGCTATCCTATATATAGCTACAAGCTTTTCGACCAAATTGCAACCACTTCAAAATGCTTTAGTGTTCTATTTACAAAGGATGTTGTTACCCCGCTTGACGATTTCCTGTTCGGCAAATTTGGGGAATTGCCTTGGCGGAAACTTAGGCGGAATTTTAAAACAGAGGCCCATTTTGTAAGGGCTTGCCACGAAATTATCGATGGCCTGCGTATTCTCCAATTCCTGAAAGCAAGCCAGTTACCTGACGAAAAAACCAGCGAAAACGCTCTTAACGAATTATTGATCCTTTTAAAAAAACAGTTTCCCCAAGATTTTAACTTGGTAAATACAACTATAGGATTCCAGTCGTCATCAATCGAAGAACTCTACAATGTTAGGAACGCACTTTTCGAAGTAGAATTGACTTACCGAATAACGCACTATAACGAATTTACGGGATTCGTGAGGAGGTATAATTGATGAGTAAAGGTAAAAGCCTATATCCCGATTACATTTTTCTGGATTTTTAGAATAGGTATTAAGTATGCAGGTAACTCGGATAAAAATTAAAGGAAATATGTCTTTTCAGGCATAATCAAACATGGAAAACCCAAATTGATTAGTAGTGCAACTATTTGAAAATTTGGATTATGTAATCGGTTAAGTATGATTTTTTTAGAATTTTTTCAGGATTTCGCGGACAAACCACAATTCGAAAGCGGGATCGAGGAATTCTGCTGTTTTTCCACGAAATTCGATAAATTCCTTTTCCACAAGGGCTTTTTTGAGTTTGCTCACATTTGCCGAACTGCCCAATTTGAATTTTTGCAGTACAACAGAATTACTAAAACCATCTGATGTTCCCGATGCAACCGCTTTGAGGAAGTTGAGTTGCGTTTCGCTCAAAAAATCGGTTTCCCGCTGATAAAGCATATCATTTTGGGCCAAAAGGTCATCAATGGCTGCCGCAAAAGCTTCCTCATCTGCAATAACCGATGTCGCCAACCATACAAGATGCGATAATTGCTGAACATAGTAAGAATGGCATTTTACGCTTATCGCAATTTTTTCGGCCAACAAACCACTAATTATTTTACCAGTTGACTGAAATTGCTGGGTTATATATAAAACCCAATCCGTAATTGGGATTTTACCAAGGTGGATAATTTCGCCAAATTTGTAAAAAGGCATGGATTGCCTTTCGAAAAGTGCCGACATCATGTGTTGTTTACTGCCATATATACAATAGGTTACATGTTGGTGGTTTTGCCAAGCTGCGCGTAGCCGCTTATGAAACAATGCCGACTCCTCAAAGGTTGCAGTGTTTTGAAATTCGTCAATGCACACCACAAGTTGTATATTTTTGTCTATGGCGATTTTTTCGGGAAGGTCTAGGATTTCCTGATAATTTTTGTCAACCGAATCAATTTCAAACGACAGTTCAAACGAGTTGATTGGATCAGTTCCAAACGAAAACCTGGGCGACAAGCGCGAAAAAAATCTTTTTACATATTCAAGCCATGTTTCAATATTGTTGGAAGTTCCTTTGATAACCTCAGTAGCCAATACTTTATAAAATTCACCCTGATCTCGAAGGCTAAAAGCATCAATATAAACCACTTTCTGGGTTTCGTTATCCGAAAGATCCCCAGCTTTTTTCACCAACGACGATTTGCCCCAACGCCTTGGGGAAATCAAAACCGTATTTACCTTGTTCCTGAAATTTGAAATCAAACGTTCGGTTTCTTTTTCACGATCGGTAAAACTGTCGCCAACAGCTTTCCTGCCAAAAATAAAGGGGCTTTTAGTCTCGTTCATGGTAAGAATTGTTTAGCTTATGCTACAAAAATACACATTTTTTCAAAACTAACCAAGTGGTTAGTAACCGATTGGTTAGTAACCGATTGGTTAGCAGTATATATACTTGTTAATCATTTATTTACGGAGTGAATATTTTAATATTTTAGTGCCTATTCTCAATTTCAGTGTTGCCAACAAATTCACATTTACGGCTAATTCTTATTTTGAGGTGCTATTTAACAAACATTTGCTACTAGATTTATTTTTTATTGTCCTTTTGTCTTGACACAAAAGGACGAAAAAGTCAAGGCTTTATAGAAATTTTACACATCTGTACACCTTGGTAAACACCCGCAA
>CAJAXK010000390.1 GCA_903946925.1 uncultured Bacteroidales bacterium
GGAAGAAGTGTGATTTTTTCACTGGTCATAAACGACTCATACTTTTGCAGCCAATTTACGGTGACATCCCGATAGTGCAGTTTGTCCGTTCCGGCAAATGTCCGCAGGGATTTGAGTGATGAACTAAAAGTGGCAGCAGTGCCGAAGCGGTTTTCTATCATCAAGCTTTCAATAGTGGTATTGTACCTATAAAATATGTTGCCGTGGTCAGCTGTTGCTTTGATGCCTGTAAACTGCTTTTTAAACTCCTCAAACGTGAACCCACTTTTGAGCGAAGCAATTATATCATTTGCCCGTTTGCGTTCGGTATTGAGCCTTTCACCGATTTGCCTTAACCTTTCATTTCGGGTCTTATCGGATAAAGCCCTTTCGAGGTCGCCAGGTGTAAGGCTGTCAATTTCTGAATTGTCAGGCAGTTGGATCTTAACGGCAAAGTAACGCGGTTTGCGCTCGTGGATTACCCGTAGCTTTATAGGCAATGTCCCATCCTTTTTTGGGTGCGAGTTGTCCAGTGTTATCCCTGTTGTTGGAGTGTATGTTTTCATGTTTCAACAATTGAAATGCAAAGATAACATTATGAAACAATTTATGAATCTAAAACGATAGAAAACAATAAAAATAGTATCAACAATAATAGATAAATATGCTTTAAACCTAATATTTGCAAGGGTTTACGAACAATAGGGATAATATGAATTATATATGGGGTGTGACTTAAAGTAACGCCCTGACTAAAAACCCGCGCCCCGACTGCTCGAAACAAAAAAAGCAGGCTTGCTAAAACCTGCTTTTTTTATTTCAAACATTTGGGATAATTACTTTATTTCAAAGAAATCATCCTTCAGTTTCGAATTGAGTTTAACGCCCGAAACCACAAAATTAATGGTTTGTGGACCCATGTTTTGGGTCATGGCATGAGGGTACATTATACCATCAACTGCCTTATAATCCGAAAATTCAGTTAATTGGTCCTTGCTTTCGGTACGCATTTTCAGGCCGGTTTCAACATCGTAATAATCGGTGTCCTTTTTATCGCCACCTTTGTTTATCTGCACCTTGTAAAACTGTTTTTTGTCCTTTTGCTCTTCAATACCAAGCAATTCGACAGTATAACCCAAGGTTGAATAATACATTTCGGGGAAAATCATGGCTTGTTCTTTCATCCCGGTCAATTCGTCGCCTTCAATAGGTTTGGTTTCGCCACTCATGGGCGATGATGAAATACCCTTACCTGCATTGTAGATTTGTTTTGCAAAAACCATGGCACCCGAACCTACCTGCATCAGCATTTTATCGGGGGCTTTGTAGTACAAATCGAGGGTGATAGGCATGCCTTGCATGGTTGCACCGGCATTTATGGTAACATCTTTTACTTTCTTTAATGCCTTAGCGCCTCCAATAGCGGCAATATATTTGTTTACTACCTGATCGGCAGTAAGCCCGGCTGGAGCTGGTTTCAGTTTTTTGCTTGGGTCGTACTGCTTGCCTTCGATGTCGTAATAGGTAACTTCGCCACTTTTGGCAAATTTCTTGAGTTTTGGCGTTAGTTCTTCAGCTTTTCCAACAACCAAAAGGTAAGCGTTGTCGGGCCTGATGTACTTTTGTGCTGTGAGTTGAACATCTGCCGAAGTCAATGCCGAAAGCTTGGTGAGATAGGTTGAATAATAGTCTTTTGGCAAATTGTAGCGGGCAGTGTTGATTGCAAAATTGGCCACTGTGGAAGGGTTTTCCAACGAACGCCCAAAATTGCCCATCATAAAATTCCTGACCATATTAAGTTCATCATCGGGAACGGCTTCGGAACGGATACGGTTCATTTCGCCTAAAATTTCGGTAAACGAGCTGTCGGTAACAGGGTTGCGTACTTCGGCGTTGGCATTGAACTTTCCAATCAATTTATCCGATTGCAGGCTTGAATAAGCTCCATAAGTCCAGCCATGTTTTTCGCGTAAGTTGTTGAAAAGCCTGAAAGTACCACCGCCCAAAATGCTATTGGTTAGTTTTACTTTTATTTCGTCGGGCGAACCAGGGGTTAATACTACCGGATAAGTTACATTAATTGTAGATTGAACTGCATTTGGACGGTCCACAATGGCAACAGTTGTTTTGGCTGGAGCTTTGGGTGTCATATATTTTGCTTTTGGAACTTCACCCATTTGCCAGGCACTGAAATATTTTTCAATCAAGGGTTTAGCTTGTTCAAGAGTGATATCGCCTACTATGGCCAAATAAGCAACATTAGGCTTGAAGAATGTTTTGTAGTATTCGGTACATTTTTCGAGGGTAATTTTCTTCACCGATTCTTCCGAAGCTATCAAACCATAAGGATGGTTGGTGCCATAAACCAAAACCGAATTTACGCGTTGCGAAATGGCTTTAGGGTCGTTTTTCTCGGCTTCGAGTCCCGAAAGGGTTTGTGTACGGATTTTCTCCAATTCTTCAGCTTTAAAAGTTGAATTGAGCAATAAATCCGACATGATAGCGAGTAATCTTCGTTATGCCTGCTAAGGCAGTTTGCCGACATGCCATCAGCCGAAGTATTAAGGTTTGCACCTAACATATCTATTTGCTCGTCAATTTGGTCTTTTGTACGGGTTGTTGTTCCTGTACGCATCAATTGACCTGCAATATCGGCATAACCAGCCATATCACCTTCAAAAACCGGATCATTATCCAATACCAAAGAGTAGGATAAACGTGGGATTTTGTGGTTTTCGACAACAAATACTTTTAGACCGTTGGCTAATTCGAATGATTGGTATTCGCCAATTTTGATTATCGGAGCTGGGCCAGCTTGCGGGCGGATACTACGATCCAGAACTTCTTTAACAACCGGGGCAGCTTCTACTTTTGGAGCTTTTGCTTTTTTAACCTGGGCAGCCAAAGGCAATGTTATGATTAAGGCTGCTATAATTGATATTATTTTATTTTTCATGATCTGGTTCCTCCTTTAGTTTTTTTCGGTTGGTTTCGGTAAATAAGTCAGAACCACCCTGTTTTCAGGGGTAAGGTATTTTTGTGCAACCCTTTTCAAATCGGCTGGGGTAACTTTCATATACCGGTCAATTTCGGTATTTATCAGGTTCGCATCTTTAAAATAAACATAGTAATTAGCCAGGTTTTCGGCAATACCTGCCATTGTGCTGTTTCCGGTAACAAAATCATTTTCCACCTTGTTACGCAGTTTCTGGAACTCGGCATCCGAAATTTCATTTGCTTTCACCTTATCTATTTCGGCTATAATTGATTTTTCCAGATCGGCCGGCTCAACACCCATATTTACAAGCCCAAAAATGAGGAACAATCCCGGATCTTCCAAAGCGAAAGGGAACGACATTACCTGAAGTGCTTTTTGTTGCTGGTCAACAATGGATTTGTACATGCGGGAACTTTGTCCATCCGAAAGCAAAGTGGTAAGCATGGAAAGTGCATACGAATCAGGAGTTCCTTGTGCCGGCATGTGGTACGACATGATTACTGCAGGCAACTGAATGTTGTCGTAAACGGTTTCACGCACTTCGGCGGTTTTCTCAGGTTCAACAATACTTGGCCTGTAAATTGGTTTTGTGCTGCGTGGAATGTCGCCAAAATATTTTTCAATAAGTTTTTTTGTGCTTTCAATATCCAAATCTCCAGCAATGGATAATGTGGCATTGTTAGGGACATAATATGTACTATGGAAATCCATAAATTCCTGAAGTGTGGCCTGGTTTATATCCTTTGGATCACCAATTGGCGTCCACATGTAAGGATGTACTTTAAAGGCATTCGACATGGTTTTTTCGATAACCGAACCATAAGGACGGTTGTCGTACGACTGTTTGCGCTCTTCCTTTACAACAGCACGTTGGGTTTCAACACCGGTGCTATCTATACGTAGGTGCACCAGCCTTTCCGATTCGAGCCAGAGCCCAAGTTCAAGCTGGTTGCTTGGCATAAGCTCGTAATAATAAGTACGATCCTGCGAAGTGTTGGCATTCAGGGTTCCACCGGCGGTAAGGGTAATTTTGTCGTAATCGCCGCGTGGGATGTTGTCGGAACCTTCGAACATAAGATGTTCAAAGAAATGGGCAAAACCGGTACGCCCGGTAACTTCGTTCTTGGATCCTACGTGATAAAGGATTGAAACTGCCACAATGGGTGTTGAATTGTCCTGATGCAAGATAACATGCATACCATTCGGCAGATCATATTCAGTGAATTTGATGCTGCTTTGTTGCGCCATAATGCCCACGAATGGGAAAATTGCCAGCAACAGGATTAGAAATCTGACTTTCATACGTTGATTTTAGGGTTATTTGATTAAGGATTATTTAATTTTAAAGTCATAAGTTATTCAAAATGAGAAAAAACCACTCAGCCGCACATACGCAAACTTAGTAGTGGCTGAATCGGCTAAATTAGTAGTTCTGTTTTAATTTGCACCTTGATTTTTTGTACCTATTTTTATTTTCCAATCGCCCTTTTTCAAGGCATTTTTGGCGTTAATTCCTATTTCCACTTTCGGGTTTGGTATTGATTAATTGAGGCGGAAAAGTTGTTCGGTATCGGCTACATCGGTCATATGCATTTTACCATCTGGAGCTTTCATTTTCAAACCGTAACAGTTTGTCGCGGTTTCGCTTCCTTCTTCATTAAGCTTTTGCTTGAGTTTTCGCCAATAGGCTGCCGCATCAACACTTTCGGTAAGTATTGCAATAACATCAACAATTGAAATATACCATTTCTCATTTGCTTCGTCCCAAATTGACCGAACTTCTTTATGTTCAATTATTTGTATAGTATTTTGTTGTTTCATTTTCTTGTTTTTAACATAAAGACAAGAAAAATATGTATTTTGATTTAACCATTTATTTCAACATTATTGTGATAGGTTTCATTAACTATTCACCCATCAACCAATCAACACTTCAACCAATCAACACTTCGACTTCGCTCAGTGTCCACCAATCAACCCTTTAACCAATCAACCCTTCAACCACTCAACCAATCAACCCATCAACCAATAACCATTAACTATTTTACTATTAACACTTCCCTCCTATTCCCCAAAAGCCAAGCAGACAAACCATCTTCGTTGTAGGCGTTTATCCACGAATCGTGTCCAATAGCGGGATAAATAGTCATTTTGGCCGAACCTCCGGCAGCGTTTACGGCTTCCACCATTTCGATGGTGCGTTTAACAGGAACTACCAGATCGGCTTCGCCATGAAAAGCCCAAATGGGCAAATTCTTGATTTTTCCAGCGAAATGAATATCGCCACCACCGCATACCGGGGCAATGGCAGCAAACTGATCGGGGTATTTACAAGCCCAGGCCCAGGTTCCAAAACCACCCATGCTCAAGCCCGATAGATAAATCCGGCTTGGGTCAATCCTGTACTTCACCAATAATTGCTCAAGCATTCCTTGTAGGTCATCAATATCCCACCAAATGCCATCCGGGCATTGGGGCGAAACCATAATAAACGGGAAATCAGGCCGGTTTTCGACAAACGAAGGTGGCCCGTTTTTTTTCACCAATGCAAGGCTATCGCCACGCTCGCCCGAACCATGCAGGAAAACGAGTAAGGGATAGGTTTTACTTTTTTCTTTTTTATAATCGGATGGAAGCCAAAGCAGGTAATTTAAGGTAGTTTTCCTTACGATGGTTGCTTTTTCTTCCGATTGTGTTTGTGCGTTAACGTGCTGAACCATAAAGGTTAAAATAATGCTCAGGACTAAAATAATTTGTTTCTTCATTTGCGTTACCGATTTGTTTTAGTGATTTGCCAGCCTCAAGGCCAACCTCCTTCGAGGCTTCAAAGTTCATAATAATTTCGTTACTATACATCAACAATTCTTCGGGTCTATGCGTGGTTGCTACGGCAATTACCCTCATTCCGGCTCGTGTTGCCGATTCTATGCCAGCAATCGAATCCTCAAAAACAATACATTCGGCTGGTTCAACACCAAGTTTGGCAGCAGTGAACAAATAAACCTGAGGGTCAGGTTTTCCCCTTGTAATCATTGCAGAGTCGGTGATAACGCTAAAGTACTTTTTCAGACCAGTTCGGTTTAAAGTAAATTCAACATTTTCCGGAGGTGCCGAAGTTGCCAAGGCAATTGGGATGCCTTTATCATACGTATTTTGCAGGAATTCGGGCAAACCATCAACAGGCTTAATAAAAGGTAGGTATAGTTGCCTGTATATCCCTTCCTTTTCGTTACCAAGCGCAATAATTTCCTCTTCTGAAAGCACATTGCCAAAAAGAGAAACAAGCACTTGATGGTTTGTTGAACCAAATTGCTTACTAAAATCTTCGGCGGTTATTGCGAACCCATACTTTTTGCCAAATTCCACCCAAGCTTCAAAATGCCATTTGTGGTTGTCAACCAGTACGCCATCCATATCAAAAATAAAGACCATTGTTTAACTACCTCCTAGTTTTTATATCAATGAAATTCCGGTTCAAAATTAGTAAAATGCTAACCATATAGACCTTCAATAAGTTTTATTGTACTGATATTGTGCAAAAATAAATTCAGTATTTCACTTAACCATCAGCTAACTGCCTTGTTATTATTGCTTTGCCTTTAACTATGATTCAGGAATATTAAATATAGTAAAACATGTTTCATGTATCTAACTGTTATTCAGTTGCTTTGCTCGCTTGCTTTTGAGTATTGAATGTTGCTATAAATATTGGTTTTACGATTGATTAATTATATACCTTTGCACCAATTTTTGAAAAACGCAAAGTAAAACCATATACATTTGGTAATCAATAACATAATTATATGAAAAGAGTAATGGTACTAACCGGTGGCGGCGATTGCCCCGGGTTGAATGCAGTAATTAGGGCAATTGTAAAGCGATCGGCGCAAGAAAAAGACTGGGAGGTTTTGGGTTGCGTTAAAGCTTTTGACGGGATTTTGAACGAACCTACCGAATTAATGATATTGGATTCGGAAAAAGTAGCCGGCATACATTACAAAGGCGGCACTATAATACAAACCACCAACAAAGGCGGGCCTTTTGCATGGCCTGTGAAAAACAAACTTGGCGAATGGGAATATGTTGACCGCTCCGATGAAATGATACGCAAGCTTTCCTATTTAGGTATTGATGCAGTTATCAGCATTGGTGGCGATGGATCCCAAAGGATTTCGCAAAAGCTTTTCGAAAAGGGCCTTAATATAATAGGTGTGCCCAAAACCATTGATAACGACTTATCGGCCACCGATTCAACTTTCGGGTTTCAAACAGCCATTGAAGTTGCAACCGAGGCCGTTGATAAACTTGTTACTACCGCAGCCAGCCACAACCGTGTTTTTATCCTCGAAGTAATGGGCCGTGATGCCGGATGGATTGCCTTGAATGCCGCAGTTGCAGGAGGTGCCGAAATTTGCCTTATCCCTGAAATACCTTACGATACCAACGAGGTACTTTCGAAAATAAATGCAAGGTTCCATAAAGGCCGCGGATTTGCCATTATTGTTGTTGCCGAAGGAGCCAAACCAAAGGATGGTGAAATAATTGGGGAGAAGAGCACCGAAGTTGGTTATGAGCACGTACATTTGGGAGGAATTGGGTTCAAATTACAAGAGGATCTCAAGCTTTTGGGTTGCGAACATGATATACGCGTAACCGTATTGGGCCACCTGCAACGTGGTGGTATTCCAAATGCCTACGACCGTGTATTAGCTTCGCAGTTTGGGGTAAAAGCTTTTGAAATGGTTCTGCAAGAAGAATTTGGCCGCATGGTTTCATACCGCCATCCTTATATTACAAGTGTTTCGTTACTCGATGCCATACAAAAACCAAATCTGGTTTCCCTCGACACAGCTTTAATGAAATCGGCACGTGGATTAGGCATAAGTTTTGGCAACGACTTGATAGCACTCGAAGAATAATCCCTCCGAAAAAGAAAATGAATCTTAAAATGTAAAAGCCTCCTTTTGGGGGCTTTTTTATTGCCAGGAACAAAAATCAAAAAAAAGACTCTGCTATTTGTGCCTTCAAAACCATGATTTGCACACGGCGGGAAGCACGATCCGTTTTGCGTGTCAAAACCAAGAAGCAATACTCTAATTTTAGCTACTTTTGCCAACAATAATAAACAAAAAACATGGCCGATTGCATACACTGTGGACAAGATTGTGGCAAAAACCCAATTATATGGAACGATAAACCTTTTTGTTGCAATGGCTGTAGTATGGTTTACCAGATTCTTGCAGATAAACAACTCGACCGCTATTACGAAATGATGCCTACGCCTGGCATACGCATCGAACAGGAAAACACTTCCGGCACCCGCTACGCTTATCTTGATTCGGAAGAAATTAAATTGAAATTATTAGATTTTTCGGATGGCGGGATTGCCCGACTAAACTTATTTATCCCCGCAATACATTGTAGCTCTTGCATTTGGCTACTCGAAAACCTAAATTCACTTCATAAAGGCATAATGCATTCGCATGTTAATTTTGTGAGGAAAGAGGTAAGTATAACCTTTCGCGAAAGCGATATATCACTCAGACAAATAGTTGAATTACTGCATACTATACATTACATCCCTGATATTAGTTATAACAAAACATCAAAGGACACCCATCAAAAGGCTAACCGGCTGATGATTATGAAGATTGGTGTGGCCGGTTTTGCTTTTGGAAATATTATGTTGCTAAGTTTTCCCGATTATCTGCCTGGTGGCGAAGCTATTGATAAGCTAATGGCTGGCACTTTTGGCATTGTTTCCTTCATTCTTGCATTACCGGTTGTTACTTTTTGCAGCAGCGATTTCTTCCTTTCGGCTTTCAAAAGCCTTAGAAAAAAAATAATAAATATAGACCTACCACTATCCATTGGGATACTTGCACTTTTTCTCGAAAGCAGCTACGAAATTTTTAGTGGTTCGGGAACAGGGTATATGGATTCGCTGGCTGGTTTGTTGTTTTTTATGTTGATTGGCCGCTGGTACCAAAGCCGTACATACCAATCGCTTTCATTCGACCGCGATTACCGCTCTTATTTCCCCATTGCGGTTACGCGGTTACTTGATGGGAAAGAGGAATTCGTTCAATTAAAAGACCTTAAAACGGGCGATCATATTTTGGTCAGGAATGGGGAATTGATTCCTGTTGACTCTGTGTTAACCGAAGGTGAAGGGAATATAGATTACAGCTTTGTTACGGGCGAATCAATACCGGTGGCAAAAAAAACAGGTGATTTTGTATTTGCCGGTGGAAAGCAATCAGGAGCAGCTATTAAACTCAGGGTTGAAAAGGAAGTGGCACAAAGCTATCTTACACAACTTTGGAACGAGGACAAACTTGGCGATGCCGGTGAAATGCAAATGCAAACCATTGTTAATAAAGTGAGCCATTATTTTACCATTATTATACTTGCAATAGCTTCTGGCGCTGGCATCTATTGGGCATTTTCCGATATTGGGAAAGCTGTGTATGTTTTTTCTTCTATTTTGATAGTTGCTTGCCCTTGCGCTTTGGCTTTGACAATACCTTTTACTTTTGGCAATGTCATGCGGGTTTTCGGAAGGAATGGTTTTTATATCAAAAATACCGAAGTAATCGAAAAACTTACCCATGCCGACACGGTGGTTTTCGACAAAACTGGTACACTTACCCATTCGAGGTCAATGAACATTAGCTGGGAAGGCAATGAACTTACCACACACGAACAACAATGGATAAGGTCGGTGGCACGCAATTCAACACATCCATTATCGGTTATGGTTAGCGAATGGCTCCCATCAAGCACATTGCTTACGGTTTTAAAATACAAAGAGTTTTCGGGCCTTGGGATTTTTGGTGAAGTTGATGGCCACAAGGTAATGTTAGGCTCAAAAAAATTCATTTCAGGCAAGGATTCTTCTGAGGAAGGAAAAATTTCGATGGTATATATTTCAATTGACAATAAGTTACGCGGCTGTTTTAATTTGGAAAATCATTATCGCGAGGGCTTACAGCAGGTGCTTAATGGCCTGAAAAACATGAACCAGCATTTGCTGACCGGAGACAATAATTCGGAAGAATCAAATCTAAAATCTTATTTCCCATCAACCACACAACTGCATTTTAACCAATCGCCTGTTGACAAACTTGAGTATATCAATACCTTGAAGAATAATGGGAACAACGTAATAATGATAGGTGATGGGCTTAATGATGCCGGTGCTTTATTGAAAGCCGATATTGGAATTACCATTGCCGACGATATTTATCATTTTTCACCTGCTTGTGATGCCATACTGCAATCGTCAAAATTTGGCAGGTTACAGGAATATTTGCTTTTTTCAAAATCAGCACTTAAAATTGTTTATTTAAGTTACTTAATATCATTTCTTTATAATATTGTTGGTTTGACTTTTGCCATACAGGGATTGCTATCGCCGGTTGTGGCTGCTATTTTAATGCCCCTAAGCTCAATTTCGGTAGTAACTTTCGCAAGTTTATCCGTTTCAATCCTATCAAAAGCAAGAAAATTTTGAAACAGTTTGATGGTTTGCAGCAATTGTAGGAGTAAAAAAGTCGTTTTTTTAAAGTCAAAAATAAGTCTTGTTAATAAAATGTTAACGAGTCGATTTTTAATTTGTTAGGTTTCAGTAAAATACAAATCTATTCGGAATAATTCTAAATTACTACAAATTGTATTTTGTACACACTCATTCAATATCTTTGGCTAATTCAATATTTCAATACTTAAATGAGTGTAATCGTCATTCTGATCGGGTTTAGTTTAGTGGTGGCCTTGGGTTTTCTTTGGGCATTTCTTTGGGCTGTAAAGTCGGGGCAGTATGATGATGATGTTTCCCCATCTATCCGTATTTTATATGACAACGAAAACGATAAATCCAAACAATCAATTACAAACCAAAAAAATGTTTAGTTAAACCAAAAAGCGTATGGAATTACAAAAGTTTTACTACGACAACAAAATTGTGAAAATGTTTGCCTACGCCACCATATTCTGGGGCGTGGTAGGCATGTTGGTTGGAGTGCTGGTTGCCCTGCAAATGGTACTTCCCGCGGCAAATTTCAGCTTGCCGTTCACTTCATTCGGGCGTGTCCGTCCGGTTCATACAAATGCAGTGATTTTTGCATTTGTAGGTAATGGTATTTTTACCGGTTACTATTATTCGTTGCAACGGTTGCTTAAAACGGGTATGGCCAGCAATTGGATGACCAAGGTACATTTCTGGGGCTGGCAATCCATCATCGTTTTGGCTGCAGTTTCGTTGCTTGCTGGTTTTACCACAGGTAAGGAATATGCCGAACTCGAATGGCCAATTGATATCCTGATAGCTGCTATCTGGGTTATTTTTGGTTGGAACATGATGTGGACCATCCTAAAACGTAGGGTAAAGCACATTTACGTGGCCATTTGGTTTTACATCGCAACATTCGTTACAGTTGCGGTGCTTCACATCGTTAACTCAATGGAAATCCCCTGGGCAATTTTTAAGAGTTATCCTGTTTTTGCCGGTGTACAAGATGCGTTAGTACAATGGTGGTATGGCCACAATGCGGTTGCATTCTTCTTAACCACACCTTATTTGGGATTAATGTATTACTTCATGCCAAAGGCTGCCAATCGCCCGGTTTATTCCTATAAACTGAGTATTCTGCATTTTTGGGCATTGATATTCCTTTATATTTGGGCCGGGCCACACCATTTGTTATATCAGGCTTTGCCTAACTGGGCGCAATCATTGGGTACAGTCTTCTCAATTATGCTTATTGCTCCTTCCTGGGGTGGTATGATTAACGGTTTGCTTACGCTCCGCGGCGCATGGGACAGGGTTCGCGAAGAACCGGTTTTAAAATTCTTTGTTGTTGCCGTTACCGCTTATGGTATGTCAACTTTCGAAGGCCCAATGCTTTCGCTTAAAAATATTAATGCCATCAGCCACTTCACAAACTGGACAGTTGCCCATGTACACATAGGCGCTTTGGGATGGAATGGTTTCCTTACTTTTGGTATGATTTATTGGTTGTTCCCACGCATGTTCGGGACCAAACTTTATTCTAATAAATTAGCTAACCTTCATTTTTGGTTGGGCACTTTAGCTATGTTGTTCTATTCGCTCCCATTATATTGGGCTGGATGGACAGAAGCCTCCATGTGGAAACAGTTTACCGAAGCCGGCGACCTGGTTTACCCTAACTACCTGGAAATTGTTACCCAAATTATGCCTATGTACTGGATGAGGCTTTTTGGTGGCACTTTGTATTTCTTAGGTATGTTCTTGTTGGTTTATAACATTTACAAAACAGTAAAAGCTGGTTCGTTTGTTGCAATGGAAGCAGCAGAAGCACC
>CAJAXK010000391.1 GCA_903946925.1 uncultured Bacteroidales bacterium
GACACTTCATAAGGCTCGCTAAAAAAACCTTTTCCCGAAAGACCAATTGCAATACTATGGTTGATGATCATTGCAAAAGTGCCACCAGCACCAAAAGCATCGTAACCGGCTATTTGCGAATATTCGGATTGGAATCCAAAATAAAACCCCACATTATGCCCTGGCCCTGTAAGTGTTTGTATTTCGGATGGACGATAAACCTCGGCTTGCTTTGGTTGCGGAACTGCCATTGTATCACTTACAGTTTTTGGTTTTGAGGCTTCCTTATGCCCGAATAACCGTAAAGTATCCTGGCTGTAAGCCACAGTGCTAAAACAAAGAGCAATAATCAGGAATAAAAAATTAATGTTTCTCATGGTAATTGTTGTTATTTATTTGGTTTTCTGTTTGTCTACTGTTATGTATTATCTGCAAGTTAGTCTAAAAAGTGTACCTCGCCCCAAAAGCAATTACGAATAAATGAAGACCGAAGTTATGGTCGTCGAAGAACTCGAAATAAGGTTTTGTTTCAAGGCTGAGTGCAATCGGATAACGCGGTATCAGGTATTCAAAAGAGGCAAATCCATCGAAACCTAATTGTATGGTATTATACCCGGTACTATAATAATGGTTGTCGTTTGAATTATAATTATTGCAATTAGTGCTTGCACCACCAATATGTACTCCGGCGCCATAAATAAAATTCATGTTCAGGTCATCGAAAAGCAACGCTGGTTTTTGTTTTTCGAAAAGGAAAACCAATGCTGTTCCATGGTTTTGCCCCAACAACATAACCTCGCCTGCTGCATTTGCATCGAACAAGCGACGATAGGTAACACCTCCGGCAGAACCAAGCCTGAAACCGGCAGCTTGTTTGTAATTCTGACTCATTACTTCTGCTGTTGCAAACAAAATGAGTATAAAAATAGTAATGCTCTTTTTCACAATCTTGATTTTATTGGGTTATTATAAATATTTTGTTTTTTTTTGACGAAATTGATTGAATTATGTTACATCAGTTATGAATAAATTGATGTTTTTGTAATTGGCGAATGAGATGTTGGACTAATGGTTGTTATGTTCTAAACCTTTCATTTGGCATTTGTTTATTTTTTCATTTTCTCACTTTATTGGTTTTGGGACATTAAATTTTAAAATTTTACCAATCTTCCAGAGCCTGTTATTTTCGAGGTAACTACAGGGTTCAGCAAATAGGTTATAGTTCCGCTTCCTGAAATATCCACATCGAGTGTCTTTGTTGCATAAAGTGTCATGTTCCCACTGCCCGAAACATTGGCTGAACAGTATTCGACATGCAAATTATTTGCAGTAATGTTCCCCGAACCTGAAACAGTATAAACGCCAGTTGTGGCCTCCCCGCTCAAGTCGATATTTCCCGAACCCGAAATATCAGCTTCTACTTTTTCGGAAACAAAATCCCCAATTATGCTCCCCGAACCTGAAATACCCAAGTACATTGTAGTTGTGCTGAAGCTTTCGCAAACAACAGTTCCTGAGCCAGGCAGCCTTACAGAATGAAGGGTTGGGGTGTACAAATATACTTCAACCGGATAATGCTCAAGAATACTAAGCCCATCGTTAAACTTAAGCGTTACAGTTGTGCCGTTGGAATATGTACTCAAATGGGCAATTATATTTGATTCGCCTTTAACTTCGATGCGGGTTTCGGTTGAAGGAATAATTTTTACATAGAAACTTCCTTCCGACACCACTTCGCTGAAAGGCTGCGACGGGCGGGTTTGTGTAACGAGATCCTGGTTTCCCTCAATCCTATCGCTGCTGCAACCTGTGGTTGAAAGAACAAAAAACAATAGAGCCAAAAGACTAAAAAGGGTGAGATAGATAATTGCCAGGGGTTTTTCAATTGCTTTCATGATTAATGGTTTTGTGTGATATAATGACAGGGGATTTTTTAAAAGGTTGGAAAAACCAAGAAATTATCTGTTCAAAATTGTTAAAGAACCCGATTTGTTGACAACCGAAACGTGCAGTGTGCCCGATTTCCCTATGTTCCCGCTTGCCTGCACGGTTCCTGTTTTTGCATTAAGCGTTTCTTTTTTTAGTTGATTGTTAATGGATGCCGAAATATTGAGATTGGTTTTCGCATCGTAAATCAAATCCATCGAATATGAATCTGTTGGGTTTAACCCAAGAAACAGATCGGTGTATTCCGATTTTAATTGTATGCTGCGGGAATTCTTTTTTATGGAGTTCAGTTTTAATTCGCCATACTTGGTTGTCATTGTGCCCGATGTTTCCAGTTCGCTAATTGTGATGCGGGAAAATGATGATTCGCCGAAAATACTGGAACATGATTTTACACTCAGTTTATCGCGGGTTGAAATTATGTCAATTGCATCTGCTGTTCCCATTTCAATGGTTGATGACCTGCTGTTAAGGTTCAAGGTTTTCACTTTGCGAAGTGTGAGGTCCGAATAGTTCACAATAAGCTGGGCATCGTCGGCATCCTGTATGTTCGCCGAACCAAATTCGAGTTTGAGTTTCAGCTTACCGCTGTAATTTCGGGCCTGAAGGTCGCCATTCGAAACACTTAAGTCAACATTGCCATTGTGGCTGTCCATGTACACGTTACCAAATTTGTTTTCTATTTTAATATTGCAGGATGCAGGCATATAAATGGTGTAGTCAATCTGCAGGTTGTTGCTCGTATTTATCATCTGTCCGGCATACGAAACCACATCTTTCCAAAAGGTAGCGCTGTTGTCGTAAAATACGGTGCGCGCAGTTATGGTATTGGCTGTGGATATCATTTCGCAATCGATGGATGAAAGTATTTTCACCACTTTTGCAGCCTGCTTCGACTGTGCCGAAATGCTTATTTCGAAGCGCACCGAATCTTTTTCCCATGGCATTACATTAATGTTGCCATACTTGTTCGCAATTTGAACAGCCATTCCGCTTTTGAGCTTAAAGCTTTTGCCCTGTTCGCGCGTTTCGGAATAAACCTGTGCGCTCAGCATAGCGGGAATGAACAGGACAAGCAATATAAAGTGGTGTATTCGAATCATTGAGCTTTTTTTATAATCATTTATTCAGTGCAGTTGTCAACTACCCATTTACAACTTGGTTTCGGTAGGCATTTGCCGTGTATTTTTATCTTTTGTTCCACGTAACTCGGTAAGCATTTGATCGAGGATTTCTATTTTCACACGGTACGAAAGGATAATTGCTTCAATTACTTTTTCATCGGCATTGCTTTCGGCAAGGTCTTTTTTTAATTGATCTTTCTCCTTGTCCATTTCTTTAAATTCCTTTTTCAGATCTTCAATTATCTCAGGGTGAAGCTTTGCATAAGTAGCCAGTTCTACCTGCTTATTGCTTATTTGCGAGGTATAATAAGCCTCGGCATCCATCAACTCGTTTAATGCAGGATTGGTTGCTATACTTGATGCTGGCTCTGTTCCAGGAAAAGATTGTTTATAATCCATATAATCGTTCAGTAACCATGCCGAGGCGAATATCAGGACTGCCGCGGCTGCTTTCCAGACGTAAGGCCATAGTTTTGCAATCCCTCCTTTTTTCGAAACAGGAAGTCCTTTTTCAATATTCATCCATGCCAATGCTGGCGGGTTTAGGTTATCGAAAGATTCGATATTATTTTCTATAAATTGTTCCAGATTGTCCTTTTTCATAATTCGTTTTTTTAATAGACCGGCATCGAGTGTAACTTTTCTTTTACCATTTGCCTCGCTCGCAAAAACTGGGATTTTGATGTGGATTCCGAAATGCTCAGGATTTCGGATATTTCTGCATGATCGTAACCTTCGAGCAGGTAGAGCGAAAATATAACCCGGGCACCTTCGGGAAGCATTCCCATTGCTCTTTTTACCCTTTCAACGCTCATCCTCAAATCTTCTTCATCTACACTTTCATCACTGTAATTTACAGTATTTGAATCGGTTATTTCTTCATCGACCCACTCCACCTTGCGTTTTTCGAGAGCATTGATGCATTTGTTGACCACTATCCGCTTGAGCCATGCTCCAAAAGTTGATTCGTACCGGAATGATTCCAGCCGATGGAAGGCTTCTAAAAAACCCTCTTGCAACATATCCTGGGCTTCGGTGGCATTGTTCATCATCCGATAGCAAATATTGTACATTGCCTTAGCGTACAAGTTATATAACTCGTTAAACGCTTTCCGGTTGCCGCTTATACATGCTTCAACAAGTTGCCTGTGTATGTCTTTGCTCTCCTGGTTCAAGCTTCCGGGTTGTGTTTTATAATTTAATGACAGTACTTTTTTTAAAAAGTTGGAAATTGAGGTATAAAATTAGTGGATTTTCTTCGAAGTGGTCAATTATTTTCAGAAAGGGGCTAATTTGCAACTATTCAGGGGTTTACTTTTTAGGTGTTAGGATTTGAGGGTTGGGTGATAGGGCTACTCATCTTATGCGTTTTGCGGATTAAAATCAAGCAAATTTGTATAGCAGGGACCTAACAGCCTACAGCCTAACAGCCAAAATCAATAAAAGAGGTATATTCTTCGGTTTTCGGGAATAGAGTGAATAGGCACACTAAAATGACACTTGCAAAGCAATGAAAAACAAATATTTGCCAAATTGTGGAGGATGAATTTTTAAATATTACTTCAAAAATACAATGACTTGAGTCAATACTACTTTTATAAAGGCAAGCTTTTGGGATTGGTTTTTGAAACAAATTGTAATGCCAAATGTTGTACATGATTAAACTGCCATTAAATGAAAACCCTGCTGATAGCCGCAATTATACTCTTGATCTTATTTGTTGTTTTTCAATCTTTTATGATACTTCCATCCACAAAAACCGAGGAACAAAAATACACTGTAATCCAAAAGGGGGAAGATTTTGAAATCCGCTTTTACCCTGCTGCCACCATTGCTACAATTAGCTCAGGAGCAAAAACTTACAAGGAACTTGCCAATCCCGGATTCCGCAAACTTGCAGGATATATTTTTGGCGGGAACGAAACTGACACCAAAATATCAATGACGGCTCCTGTTCACATGGATATCAACGATTCGCTTTCCTCCATGAGTTTTGTAATGCCTTCGGGTTACGACCAAACCAACCTTCCCAAACCAAACGATTCGGGTGTAAGTATTAAAACCACTGGTGAAGAGTATGTTGCAGCATTGCGTTTTGGTGGTTTTGCTTCCGATAAACGTTTAAAAAAGTATTCCGAAAAACTTAAAAGCCTTTTGGAAAGCGAAGGGATAAGCACCAAAGGAAATTACAAGTATCTGGGATATAACCCACCTTTTCGGTTGGTAGGAAGAAGGAATGAAATTGTGGTTTCGGTTGATTGGGAAAAGAAAAACTGAAGGCCAAAGGCTTCTAAATAAATTTCCGCAAAAGCCATAAAAAAAGCACCTTACATGTACGAAAGGTGCTTTTTCCATTTTTTTGATACTTGTGATTAATCTTCAAAAATATGCATGCTATCGAGTGCATCCATCATTCCTTTAACTGAAGCAGCCGATTCTTCCAAAGCTTTTTTCTCAGCTTTTTCCAATTTCAGTTCAATTACTTCTTCAATCCCTTGTGAACCTAAGCGTACCGGAACCCCAAGGAATACATCTTTAAGCCCATATTCGCCGTTCAGTTTGGTGCAAACAGGAAAAATACGTTTTTGGTCGTCAACAATGGCTTCAACCATTTGGGCAGCAGCAGCGCCAGGTGCATACCAAGCCGAAGTTCCCATTAGGTTAACCAATTCGCCACCGCCTTTGCGTGTGCGTTCCACAATTTTTTCGATTTCCTCTTTGTTTAGAAGTTCGGTGATAGGAATACCGCCAACCGAAGTGTAACGTGGCAATGGAACCATGGTATCGCCATGGCCACCAAGCAGCAAGGAGTGTACATCTTTTGGCGAAATGCTCAAAGCCTCGGCAATGAAACTACGGTAACGGCCTGTATCCAAAATACCAGCCATCCCGAATACTTTACGCTCGTCCTTAAGTGCAGCTTTGTATGCACAATAAGTCATAACGTCGAGTGGGTTCGAAACAATGATAATTATGGCTTCGGGCGAGTATTTTATAACTTTTTCGGTAACATCCTTAACTATAAGCGCGTTGGTTTTTATCAAATCGTCGCGGCTCATGCCAGGTTTGCGCGGCAGCCCCGAAGTGATCACCACAATTCCCGAACCTTTGGTTTTAAGGTAGTCGTTTGTAACACCGGTTACATGTGTGTTGAAGTTGTTGATTGACGAAGTTTGCCAAATATCAAGCGCTTTGCCTTCGGCTGTGCCTTCTTTAATGTCAACCAGCACCACCTCGCGTGCAAGATCCTTGTGTGCAACTACATTGGCAACAGTGGCGCCTACGTTTCCGGCTCCGATAACAGTTATTTTTTTCATTGGGTTAAATTTATTTTGTGAATCTTTAAATGACCGACTGCTAAAGTAGTAAACATTTACATTGTTAAATATAATGCGTAAAAATATTTTAGCAAGTGCTCGGTTTCAACGCAACATTCATTATGATTGATGGATAGCATTGCTATTTAGGCTGTGTTTTTAATCTTGGTTAAACCAAAAATGTACGAATTACAATTTAGGCCTTACGATTGTTTTTCAGCGAGTTAGACCTGTAAATCGTAATTCGTACATCGTAAATAAAAATAAGACCCGACTTTATATAGATACTCTATTTAGCCACATCTTTTTCATGGGTTTGGGCATCAATCACGGCAATGGCGGTCATATTTACAATTTCGGTAACACTCGAACCCATTTGCAACACATGAATTGATTTATCAAGTCCCATCAGGATTGGCCCTATTGCCTCGGCTCCAGCCAATTCCTGGATTAGTTTATACGCAATATTTCCCGCAGTAAGGTATGGGAATATCAAAGTATTTGCAGCGCCTCCGGCCAACTTGCTGAAAGGGAAATGTTCGGTGAGCATTTCGTTGTTTATGGCAAAATTGGCCTGCATATCGCCATCAACAATCAATTCAGGGTGATCACGGTGCAAAATGGCTACTGCATCCCTGACTTTAATAGGTATTTTCCCCTCTACCGAACCAAAATTAGAATACGAAAGCATGGCAATCCGGGGTTCGATATTGAATGCCCGGACAGCTTCGGCAGTTTGTAATGCAATTTCTACAAGGGTTTCAGCCGATGGGTTCATGTTAACGGTTGTATCAGCAAAAAAGAAAGGGCCTTTTTTGGTGAGCATTATATACATGGCCGAAATAATATTATTATTTTTCTTTTTGCCAATAATGCGCAAGGCAGGGCGTATAGTTTCAGGATAACTTGTGGTCATACCCGAAATCATGGCATCGGCATATCCGTTCTCGACCATACTTGGTGCGAAAAAGTTGCGGTGGCTCATAAAGTCGAGGGCCAACTGTGAATTTACACCTCTGCGCTGGCGTTTTTTATAGTATTGGCTTGCGAACAATTCCCGCATTTCGAGTTGTTCCTTTTTGGTTGGGTCAATAATTTCTACCCCGGGCAATTCGAGATCGTATTGTTGGATAAGTTCCTCGATTATCCTCTTTTTGCCTAACAATATTGGGATTGCAATACCTTCCTCAAGCACTATTTCGGCGGCTTTCAGTATTTTATAGTTTTCGGCCTCGGCAAATACTACCCGTTTCGGGTTTGCCTGTGCACGGGCTTTAATTTGTTTTATCAATGGGTTGGTTAAACCAAGCCTTTTGCTTAGTTCGGCTTCATAAGCCGGCCAGTCGGCAATAGGTTTGCGGGCGATGCCTGTTTCCATTGCGGCCCGTGCCACGGCGGTAGCAACATATAAAATCAAACGTGGATCGCTTGGTTTTGGGATAATATACTCGTTTCCAAATTTCAGGTTGCGGGTGTTATAGGCAATGTTAACCTCTTCGGGAACAGGCATTTTGGCAAGGTCGGCCAAAGCATAAGCTGCGGCAAGTTTCATTTCTTCGTTAATCGCTTTTGCCCTTACATCCAAAGCTCCACGGAAAACATACGGGAATCCAAGCACATTGTTCACCTGGTTGGGGAAGTCGCTGCGGCCGGTACCCATAATTATATCAGGCCGGGTAGCTGTGGCTTCGGTATATGATATTTCGGGAACAGGGTTGGCCAAAGCAAAAACTATGGGGTTGGCAGTCATTTTTAGTAAATATTCGGGTTTCACTGCACCGGCAACCGATAACCCAAGGAACATATCGGCACCATCCATTGCTTGCTCAAGGGTATCGATGTCGCGGTCGGTAACAAATTCGGCCTTGTATTTATTAAGGTCGGTGCGCTTGCGGTTCATAACGCCTTTGCTGTCGAGCATGATTATGTTTTCCTTTCGGGCACCCAGCTTCACATAAAGTTTGGTACACGAAATGGCAGCAGCACCTGCCCCGCTGATAACAATTTTCAGGTCTTCGATTTTTTTGCCATTCAGCACCAATGCATTCAACAATCCAGCCGAAGTGATTATGGCCGTACCATGCTGGTCGTCGTGCATCACAGGTATGTCAAGTTCCGCTTTTAAGCGTTCTTCAATCTCAAAACATTCAGGAGCTTTAATGTCTTCGAGGTTTATGCCGCCAAAAGTTGGTGAAATAGCCTTTACGGTTGCAACTATCCGGTCAATGTCTTTCTCGTTTACTTCAATATCGAAAACATCAATATCAGCAAAAATCTTGAACAACAAACCTTTGCCTTCCATCACAGGCTTTCCGGCTTCGGCCCCAATATCGCCAAGCCCAAGCACCGCGGTACCATTGGAAATAACAGCAACCAAATTTCCTTTGGCCGTATATTTATATACATCTTCGGGATGGGCCTGAATTTCGAGGCAAGGTTCGGCTACCCCAGGCGAATAAGCGAGCGAAAGGTCGCGCTGTGTGCTGTGCGGTTTTGTTGGGACTACTTCTATTTTCCCTGGACGTCCTTCGGAATGATAGGAAAGTGCATTTTTTTGGCTGAGTGTTTTCATGGTATCTTGTTGTTTATCATAATACTAAAGAATATTTCTTTAGTACTGCAAAGTAACAAACAAAAGTGTGGTTTAATCGAAAAATTTGGGTAAAACTATGGTCTAAAACGCTATTTGAAACGTGTCTAAATTAGCCGATAGCCGCATATGTGGCATTGTGGCCCTGTGCTTTGGTTTTGATTTGTTTTTATTTGATGAAAATGGAGGGGAAAAGGACTGTAATATGAATAGGAGTATCAGGTTTACAACAATTTGAATTCAGCTATTAGCATCCCAAAAACACCGATTTTTAATGGCTTGCCAAAACCGAACGAGAAAAATAGTATAGCCGGTTCCCCGCAAGTTTACGATGTAGTCTTCACCACAAGGATTAAAATAAGATTTCGCGGCTAATTCTTATTTTGAGGTGCTATTTAACAAACATTTGCTACAAGTTTTACTTTTTCTTGTCCTTTTGTCTTGACACAAAAGTACCAAAAAGTCAAGGCTTTATAGAAATTTTACACATCTGTACACCTTGGTAAACACCCACAAAACAAGGCTTGACAATTTGGGTACAACATCCTGGGAGCAGGTGAAGCTGTGTTTTGCTACGCACATGCCAACGCGGTTTACCTTCGGCTACATCTGCGTAAAATTTCTATAAGGCCAGTCCCTACAACCTCAAAATCTACAATA
>CAJAXK010000392.1 GCA_903946925.1 uncultured Bacteroidales bacterium
ATTATCCTTTTTACCGGAGTACTGATCCTTGTTTATATGGTTGGTGCACTGTTGGGATTTGACCTCAAAGAAACTGCCGTTGATGCCTTGTTGTACAAAAACTGGTTTTGGTGGGGCCTCGACCTTATTGCGGATGGTTTGGTGCTGATATTTGTTGCTGGAACATGGTACCTTCTGGCTACTTTAATCACTGGGAAAAAGCTATTTATGGAAAACTGGGCACGCGCAGCCTTGCTGGTTGAACTGGTGGTGTCGTGGACGGTTTGGTCGCACCACCTTATGAGCGATCAGGCCCAACCCGGATGGCTAAAAGTTGTTTCGGGCGAAATGGTTACGGCTTTCGAACTCATTACCCAAGGGCTTGCATTTTTTATTACACTGGCCACTTTATGGAGTGCCCGTCCGCTTAAAATGTCGAACCCGCTAAAATTTCTTTTAGGAGGTTTACTTGGTTTTGCATTGGCAGTGCCAGCCGGCATTATGCAGGCCGACCTCGGTTTGAACCGCATTTTACACAATACACAATGGATTATTGGGCCACATGTTCATGTAGCGATACTTATCGGTTTGAGCATGACCTTATATTCGGCCATTTATTTCCTGTTGCCAATTTTAACCAACGGGGCAAAACTATATAGTCAGAAACTGACAAATATTCATTTCTGGTGCCATCTTTTAGGAGGTATCGGCATGGGTGCTTTTATGGGAATGGCCGGATTACATGGAATGCTCAGGCGCACTTTGTATATTAATGGTGAATTTATGCCATATATGGTGTTGGCTGCAATTTCAGGAGCGTTGTTGTTGATTGCTTTTCTAGCTTTCCTTTATAACGTTATCATGACGGTAGGGATAAACGGATTGCTGGGTATTTTTAAAGCACCTGCAATGAAAACCGAAGATTTGTTGCCTAAAGCATAAATCGAAACCAAGAATTGCCTTAGAAAAGTATTTCTTGTAAATATTGAAGGAACGGATAAAGCTCTTCCAGGTTAAGCAGTAACTATAATGTACTACATTTGGAAATGGGTTTTTATCCGTTCTTTTTGCATTTATCCCTTTTAACCCAACTTGCAGCCTTTCCTCTAAAATTGAAGAAAAACTGGCCAAAAATGCCTTTTTTAGATAAGCCCTAACTCAGTGGAAATTTCGTAATATATTTCATGAAAAGGCAAGATAGTATTAGGGATACAGGTTTTTGCTAATATTCTGTAATACGTAAACACGCAACATAACTATTAAGAAAGAGAAAATCACATCCCCACATCCCTCGATTTGGCAACAGCCTACAGATTGCCTGGTACAGAACTGCGGCTTATCAGGGGGCAATATTTTACCTGTATGCCGTTACATCCAAGTATGATCCCGCCCTTTAATGGGCAAAGATAGTTTGAGGCAAACTGCTTGGCAGCATCACCCCAAAGGGCGGGTTTTTAAAATCCGAAAAAATACCGCATTTTCAAATTAATCTTCACATTACCGCATTATTGATTGGTAAATTTCTCGAACCTCCACTCGCTCAACTGCCTTAACCTGTTTAGTATATGGGTGGTGGCGCGGTTATGCACTGCTTCCCAGGTTTTGGTAATAAAATGGAATCTTGTCAGGGTTTTGTTCCCCCAAAAATTAAAACCCACCATCATAAAAAGCTGCGACATCTCTTTCTCGCCACGTTCGGGTAGAGACGTGCGCACATACATCAAAAACACGCCAATGGGGTAACCGCCACTGCATTTGTACAACAGGAACCTTGCATTGTCGAAATCGAAAGGCTCGGGTGTAGTTTGTATTTTTATGGCATTCATGTTAAACAAGTGAAACAACTGCAACCCTGCAAAACCCTTTTTGGGGCTGAAAGGCTCTGATGGCCAACCGAATAAATTAACTTTTATATGCTCAAGTTTGCCATCTTTAAGAGTTATTTTGGCAATATGGTTTGGCCAACAGCTTGAATCGCCATTCCATTTCAACAATTCTTCGAAAACAAAACTTGCAGGAGCTTCAATACCAATATGGTGTATATTAAGAACCTTGAAATCATCAACCCCAATACCGGTGCGCTGCAGTATGCTTTTGCTGTACAAAAACCGCTCATCCTCCGTATGGAATTTTATTTTTGTGGCCGTTTCGGGCTTATCCAAAAAGAAAAATCGAATATCCGAAAATATTCCTTTGCTTGTCGAAGGTGGCTGTTTGGGCATAGTGTAGGCTGGTGTGTTTTACAAAGCAGCAAATATAGATTGTAAAAATAAGCGTTTTTCGGGTACAATTTTAACATCCGCAAAATTATAGCTACATCAAAACAGAATATCAAATTTGCCTCATTTTTAAAGCTTAATGCGGGTTAGATATCTAATTTTGAATCCGACCCGATAACCCTAAAAATAAAGAAACGCCACAAAGACATCAAAACACTAAGGTTCACAAAGTACTGTTGTTGTGAAATATAAACTTAGTGAAACTTAGAGGCTTAAAGCCTTTGTGGCAAAAACAGATTTTCGGAGTGGTCTCAATATTAAGGTCAAAATAATTTTGTATGTAAAAAACAGGGTAGGAAATCAGAAGCCACCAAAAATACCTTTCAATCCGCGGTTGGACTAAAACAGAAAAGGAAGCCTCAGCCTCCTTTCCTATGTAGCACACCCAAATTATTATTGCTGTTGCGAATATGCTGCGGCAAAAACAGGGGCAAATGCTTCAAATTTGGTTTTGCCAAAATGGGCAGGTTTGTTTGCTTTATAATCCGAATCCATGCCACCAACCCGCATAGCGTTACCCAATTCGGTATAGTTTTTGGCAATATCTTCTGGAACGCCGCTTTGCATCATGCCGCCCATGGTTGCCTCGTCGGTAAAATCAACCCATTTAAGATCGGGTTTCCCAATTGATTCGCCCAAGATGCTTGCAACTTCATCCGTAGTTTTTTCATCGCTTACTATATATCGGATGCTTTTCCCGGTAAACGAAAGTGAAAGCAGTTCCTCGGCGGCGGCATCGGCAATATCGGCAGGGTTGGCCAAAACCAGTTTTGCGCCCGCGCCATAGTTTCCGCCAATTATTCCGGCATGTTTTATCATACCAATATTGGCCATGAAATTGTAAAAGAAAAACCCTGGCCTCAGATGCTTTACATTTACGCCTTCCAAAGCGTTCAAAGCTTGTTCAACATGGTACAAACCACTTACAGGTCCGCAACCTACCGGCATGTGCGCGCCCATACTGCTTAGGTTTACAACGTTTTTAACCCCCGCAGCAGCTATTGCTTGTGCATATATTTTACCAACACTTGCAATATGTTGTTTCCAATCGCTCGCGGCAAAGGTTGGTGGAACCATGGTATAAACCGCATCCGCGGCTTTAAAAGTTTCTGTTACAAATGCCAGGTCGCTAACCGAACCCACTGCACATTTTGCGCCAAGGGCTTCAATTTCGGCGGTTCTAACGGCATTACTGCTGATTACGGTTACATCGTGTTTTGCCCCGGTTAATTTTTCAACCAACGGATGGCTAATATGCCCCAAAGAGCCTGTTACAATAATTTTCATGTTTTTTGTTTTTATTTGACGCAACAAAGGTATATTTGCACTTACTTTTATACAAGTACTTACCCCAAAGTGTGTACACATGACAAAAATCAAAGAATCTTCGACCAATCAGGCAAACCGCAACAATGCCCTTACCAGATGCCCGGTAACTTATACTATTGATAAAATTGGTGGGCGCTGGAAACCTATAATAATTTACAACCTGCTGGATGGAACCAAACGCTACAGCGAACTGAAAAGAATGATTCCGGCCATAACCGAAAAAATGCTTATCCAGCATTTGAAACAACTCGAAAGCGATAAGCTTGTGGAAAGGAAAGCATTGCCATTAATCCCGCCTTATGTGGAATACAGCCTCACCGAATCGGGCAAGGAGTTGCGCACAGTGCTCGATGCCATGGTAGGTTGGGCCACAAAAAACCGGAAAATAACCAAAATTTCGGTGAAACAGGAGTTGGAGAAACCAGTGCTTTGTGTTTGAAACGCTTCCTTATATTAATCACTGGTTCCAGCGCGAAAACAGTCAAGATTGGAATTTAACCTTTAGGAAGCCAATTGGCCGAAATGCTTTTGTAAATGTAATTTTTGAGTCCAATCTGAAAAGTCTTTTTTAGCCACAAAGTGATACACTGAGCTTATCGAAGTGGCACAAAGCCTCTAAGTTTTACTCATAATTGCTTGTTTTAAAGGAATTCGTGATATCGCTTCGCTAAGTTCACTAAGCTTATAGCGTGAAATAACAATGAACTCTGTGCCTCCGTGGTAAAATCCATAAGCGGAAATTCTCCCAAAATTGAAAGAAACAAGGCACCTTTTACTTCAGGATCTGAGTAGTTACAAAATCCACCAACCTATCACTTTGTCCCGGAACTTGCCCGCGCTTTGGCTAATTTGGCGTTCTCATTCTCCCCAAGGTTTTGATAGACTATGGCGAGGTTTCCATTCAATTCTGCATCTCCCGGCTTAATGCTTTCGGCTATTTCGAGTTTATCTTTAGCTTCCTTCCATCTGCTTAAATAACCATAAGTTGTCCCCAAATACTTATTTGCATCAAAGTCATCGGGTTTTAAGCTTGCTGCTTTCAAAAAGAAGGGCAATGCTGAATTTGCATCTTGTTTCCCACTCAAATAAAGGAAGCCTAATTGAATATTTACATCAAGCCGATCTTTGTTTATTTGGTATAAATCAGTGAATAGCTGGATCTTATGGTCCACATTGTTGTATTGGTTCATAACGGAATTGAAAAAGGTGTAAATCTGTTCGTTGTTGGGTAGATAGTTTAAGATAGTTTTATAAACAATAAGAATGGTGTCGTAGTCTTTATTGTACTGATAATTACAAGCGGCAAGGTTGATAAGCGCTATAATTTGTTTCGGATAAATACTTATAGCCTTGCGCTGATAATCAATTGATTGCTTCAACATTCTTTTCTTCTCAATTGTATCCTGAACCTGACTTGCTTTGTTCATAATATATTCGCCAGCCACTTCGTTTCCTTTCGCGCTGTTGGCCGATACTTTTACATCGGTAGTAAACAAAGTATAGCTGTCGTACCAATCGGAATTGCGGTTTATGGTTTTATAGGCATACAGGGTCAAGGTTGTCAGCATTAACCCGAACACAAGGGTTTTTTTTGCCAACATGCTTATAGCCAAATGGTTTTGTAGCCAAACAATCCCTGCAACAAGCAGAATGCAAAAAGCCAGGGATGGCATGAAAAGGAAACGCTCGTTCATAAACGTACCTATAGGAAACAAGATGTTCGATGCTATGGATATTGTAACCAAAAAATAAAAAAGGCTAAAGGCTACGATGCTCTTACTCTTGATTTTGAAAATAATATACACTGCCATAGCTATATAGAGCAACAAAGGCACAATTGCGCGCAAGTCACCGGGGTTTATTATTGGGATGTGGTATGGATAGTAATCGGAAGTGAGCGGGTGAGGGAAAATCAGCAATTTAACATATAGCCCAAGGGTATAAAGTATGGTGGAATATTTCTGCGCAAGCGTCATTTCAACAAATGGGTTGTTCATCAAATCATTTTCCAATGGGCTGCTTGCATTGCCGATGACCGATTGGCGTATCAATAGGAAAATCAAAGTTGAAACAATCAAAGGAAGCGCAGCTATAAAATTGTTTTCTTTTTTCGAGCTTGTAAAAAAGTAAAATGCCATGGGCTGGATTGCCAAAAAAGTTATCGAATTTTCCTTTGAAAGCAAGGCCAGAAAAAAAGCAAATCCGCTGATTATGGCGTATTTTAATTTTCGCCCTTCGATAAATTCCATTGAAAAATATAAAGTAACAAAGCAAAACAGCAAGGCGAGTATCTCGTCCCGGCTTTTAATGTTGGCAACCACTTCGGTGTGGATTGGATGAGCCACAAACAGCAGAGTGATAAGGAATGGTGCCGACAAATACCAGGGTATATCTTCCTGTAAATAGCCTTTCGAAGTCGCCATTTTTCTGATTGTGAGGAATATAACCACACATAAAACTGCGAACAACAGCACGTTCACCAAATGGTTTACCATTGGGTTTTCGCCAAATATTTGGTATTCAATAGCAAAAGTGAGCAGCGAAAGCGGCCTGTACCTTCCACCCGAAACCACATTTTGGTCTTTGCCAAAATAACCTGTAAACAAATCGGTGCTTAAAATATCGGCTATACCACTGAAACCTGCCTTTGTAAACTGGTTTCCTGTAATTACTACTAAATCATCGTAGGCGTATTTTAACTTTAAAGTGTTTCCGTAAAAAATAAAACATACAAAAATAATCGCAACAATGGCGTAATATTTTGCCGGGTCTTTAACTGCTGCCTTTGCAGTATTCGGGTTCTTAGGCTTTGTTGGTGATATAAGCTGTTTTTTTTGTTTTGCAGTTGGCTGGTTCTTCATAAAACAAAAAGTTTTTATGTAGTGAAACTATCCTTAATTATTTATAAATTAGTGAAGCCTTTGATCCTTAAATCCTTAGTGATATGAATAAAAAATAGCCACAAAGGCACAAAAACACTAAGTTTCACCAAGTTGATGTTAAGTTGAATCTTTTCACAAATAATTCAGGCTAATTTAAGTTCAATTAGTTTTAACTTCTTTTGATGCAAAAATATAACATTGTAGCCAAGTTCAAGGCCATAAATCATTCATTATTGCTTAATTATCTTCACAACAACAATCCCTTTTTCGGTTTCTACAACCAGTAAATACATTCCCGGTTTCAAAACGGATATATCTATTTCTGTTTTCAATCCACCGGAATCCGGTTTCAGGCTGATCAGGTTTTTGCCTTCTATACTCCTGATATTTATTGCCTTGCAATTGTTTAGGGATGAAAATTCCAAATACAGCTTTTCTTTAGCCGGATTTGGGTAAACCAAAAACTTGCCGGTTTCCTTATCCTTTATTTGTGTAATAATGCCCTGACGGCTGCAATCGGTAAAAATACCGTCCAAAAAGCGTTCTTTGGCGGGGATGGTACCGTAATTCAATACGTTAGGGATACCAATATTTGGCCAGGTTTGGTTCACCGTCCAGTATAAAGGTGGCGAATTTAAATAGTACGAAATATCATTCAAAGGAATTGTCCCTTCAGGTACGATAACACCGTTTTTGTTGTTCCCATACTGAATATGCCCGGTTCCAACAATGGTGTAAGCGCCGTGGTTAAAAGGCCATGTGCTTCCGGTACCGGTAATTTCGTTGCCCAAAATGTTTTGCTTGTTGGTAAGCGACGAGGTCATTATAATGCCATAAAGTTCCACCCGGTTGCGGAACAAGGTATTGTACGGTCCTGTTGGCCCCCAGGTTTGGTCGGTATAAATGGTTTGTACTATGTTGCCCTCGAAAAGGTTGGCAAAGGAATAATGCCCGTGCATCGAAATATCGCCACAGTAATTTTGCGGATATTCCATGTAACCATTCCTGTAAGGGTTTATGGAATAATTGTACCCAAAAACATTGCCGTTTGCCCCTTGTTTGGTCATCATGGCATGGCGCAAATGGTTGAAAATATTGTTCTGCACCAGGCAAAGGCTGGCATGTGTTATAAGCGTTACCCCATAGCCTTTGGTTCCGGCGCCATCGTACATAAAAGCATCGTGAAAATAACAACCGCTTACGCTGATATGCGAACTCGCCCCTATTATACAGTGGCTTCCCTGGCTTTTGTTGCTTTCTATTCCAGTAATTTCGCAATTAACCGCATAATTAAAGGCAAAATTATAACCGGTTGCCGTGGTCGAAACTTCGGTGCGCTGAACGTTTAAGCACGAAATGCTGGCTGCGCTACAAGGGTTTATTTGCTGGATTTGTAAGTTCAGGGCGGTATCGTAATCCAAATGCAAATAATCGTATAGCACCAAAGTATCGCCAATAATAGACTGTATTTGAACCATTTGTCCAACCGAATGATCGGCCCAAACGGCAGGGTTTGTATCCCAGGAACCATTATCCTGCCTGATTTCGCAGTATTTTCCTGCCGCAAACAGCGATGGGTCGGAAACGGTAATTTTTTGTGAGCCTTTCTGGAAACCTGAAACAATATTGGTAAACACATTTGCCGCCGAGCCTGAAAAACTGAAGCCGGTGCTGCTGTGCGCAATCTTTATAAACGTGGAATCCGAACCGGCCCCTTTCAAAATCATGGAATCGGGCATGGAAACCGATGACGAAAACAAGTATGTTCCGGAAGGGAAATAAATCCTTCCCGGATGTCCGCCAAAAGTTCCCATCGCCGTATTCAGTGCGTTTGTGTTATCAATTAAGCCGTTGTTGGACCCGCCAAATGCAAGTATGCTCACTTCGGGCACGGTATTGGGCAAAAAGAACCTGCAACCGACTTGCGACCAATCAATCCGATTTTCGGGAGGTATTACTTGTGAATACGTTTGGGTGAAAAAAAGTACCCCAAAAATGCAGGTGAGAAATGTTTTTGTTGAACGGTTCATTGTGAGTTGGCGTAAAAGAATTTCGTAAGTAAATGTGAAGCAAATGCTTAGTGTATTTTATTTTGGCGGATAAAGCAGTTGTTCGAGGTACAGTTTCCTTTCCATTGCACTTTTTCCCTGTAACGGGATGGTAATTTTGGCCGATGTAACCAAACTTCCGACCAAAACACCCGCTCCAACCATACCTGCACTTGCAAATATTTTGCCAAAACCAACCGAACCCGGGTTTTCGGGCCAGTTTTTAGCCAGTATCAAACCCGAAGCAAAACCTACACCTATCCCTATTAGCATACCAGTCTGATGACGGGTTTTGTTCCTGATTTTCAATTCGTTCAAAGCATCCCATTTAATTTTGTTGTCTTTTGCCGGTATATAGCTCGATAGTTTCGATGGAGAGCTTAAGCTTATGCCAAAATCATCAACCGATACAATGTCGCCTTTTATTTTGGCATTGTAAGCGGAATAGAGCACCCATGCTTCATATTTCTGTGCATAAGTGCAAGATATGGCGAAAACAACGATTATGCTTGTAAGGCTTGCTTTCATATTTCGGGCTTATTTTACTTTGACAAATTACAATATCCCCTTGGTTGATTGACGAAACCGCCGCTGGCAAGTATTCAGCAACAAAATCAACCACAAATCTAAAAGTATGTAAAGATAAATAAAAATGGCCTTGATTGGCAATGATATAGTATCTGCAAATCTCGAAAAACTGCTTTAATCAATGTCCAACTAATATAGTAGTAGTGCCAACCGAATCTAGTAAACAGTTATAACCTCGTTTTAACTAGTGCAAACCGCTGTTTAAGCTTTAGGAATGGCTTTTCGAGCAATTCGTAACTGATAATCGGGATTATAAGCGAAAGCGCAAATACAAGGGCAAAGTAGAAATACATATTATAGATGCTGTAGGCGAGCATCACCTTTTTGATAACAATTGGCACCAAAATATTGCCATACATATAAATGCCGTACGATATTTTTCCTAGGTAAAGCAGCGGGTTGCGTTTGCCAAAAAGCTTTGCCCGTTCAGGATTAAAAAGCAAATCCATCATCGGCAACGCCAGAATTGCGATATAAACCGGGCGGCGAAGTATGCCGTTGAACATGTTGGCGAAATCGGAAGCGTCGTCGAACGAAAGTATAACCACCAACACCAACATCAATGCTGCGACGATATATCCGTTTAGCCTAAACTCGAATGGCTTTTTGAGGTATAAAACTGCAAGCAAACCGCCCATTAAAATAACATCCATGCGGCTGAGGGTATGCAGGTATAGCTCGAACCAGTTCGAGGGCAGGAAAATGTAAGTATATATTTTATATCCCCAGCTTGCCAAAATAAGGGCAACAAGGGTCGGCAGCAATTTCCGAAAAGGAACAAATGCAATAATCAATGGCCAAACAATATAAAAATGCTCTTCGATACAAATGGACCAAAAATGGGCGAATGGATATTCCCAGGTTTGGGTTGCCATGGTTTGGAAGTTATTGATCAACAACAAGGTGCGCCAATATTCGGGCTGTTTTTCGCCGAGCCAATAAATAATTATTGGAGCAAGTGCAATAAGGAAAAAATACAGTGGCCAAATGCGCAAACCGCGGCGGATATAAAATTTTGGGATATTTACCTTGCCAAATTTCTGCTTCTCCATTACCAACAGGATTGTGAGCAGGTATCCGCTAATAAAAAAGAAAATGTCCACACCCAGGGGCATGTTTTTTATCAGCCTATCGAAATGGCTGCCAAAAGCCGAAAAAGTCTTAAAATCGCCTGTTGAAAGCATTCCAGGAACGCCAAACCATCCAATCCAGGCGATATAAGAGTGATAAATCACTATTAGGAATGCTGCAAAGAAACGGATAACGTCGAATTGGGGAAAATAAACCCGGTCTGTATTTTTCTGTTCCACCAAGAGTGTTGTTGATATTTGTCAAAAGTATGTAATTAAGCTTTAAGCTGATGGGGTTTACCCAACAAAACAATACGGAAGCGCAAGATTTATCCCTGATTCGGCAATATGTTTAACCCATTTCAATGAGTAATCTTAAAAACGAGTTCACGCAGTAATTCGCCCTGATCGGTTGAATAATTATCGATTCCCAATGCTCGTACATTACATTCGCGCAGCCAGCCGATTATATCCTGCACTTTTTTTGCATTATAATTCTTGCAGGCATCCAAATAATCTTGTTTGTTGAAAAAAGAAAGTTTGGCTTTGCTCAAAATGTTTGATTCTGATTTGTCGGGAAGCGAGTGGATAAGCAATACTTTGCTGAAAAACGAGAACAGCATGGGAATAGTTTTGAAAATACTGTTTTCACCGGGGTTTAAGGCAAAATGGTGTGCAATCTGGTTTGCTTTTACAACATTTTTTCTGGCAAGGGCTTTCTGGAATTCAAAAATATTATAATCCTTGCTTATACCGATGTATTTCTCAACAACTTCCTCGGTTATGGTTTTATCTTTTGGATGGTTGATATAAAGTTTGCCAAGCTCGTTGTTGATTTTTTCAAGGTTGTTGCCCAGGAATTCGACCAGCATATTTGCCGCTTTATCCGATATGGAGTGGCCAGTGCTTTTAACCTGGGTTGTAATCCATGCGGGCATTTCGGTTTCGTATTTGCGCTTCGATTCGAGGGCAACCGCTTTGTCGGAAGCAGCCAAAGCTTTCAATAATTTGGCCGGTGGCGCTTTATATTTATGGCAAAGCACAAGGATGGTTGATTGCTGTGGCCGGTTGATATAGGCAAGAAGAAGGTTTATGTTTTCTTCTTTTTTAAAATCCATATCCTGGGCTTCGCGTAGCACAACAAGTTGTTTTTCGCCAACCATTGGAAATTGCTTGCAATAATTAACAACCATGGCAGCCGACGAGTCGCGGCCATACAGCACATATTGATTAAGCTCTTTTTCAACATTGTTCAGCACATGTTCGGTGAGGTAATCCGAAAGCTCGTCGATATAAAAAGGCTCCTCGCCATAAAAAATATATACGCTTGCAAACGACCTTTTCTGTAAATCTTTAACTAACTGAAAATAAGTTGTTGTCATGGTATATCATTCACTTGAAAAGTGGTTTTATTAGTTTAAAATTTCAGGTGTTTCACTGTAACACGCTTTTCGATTAGTTGCTTCAGCGATTCGATACCTATTTTTACATGGTTTTCCATAAAGTTTTCGGTAACTATTTTATCGCTTTGTTCGGTTTTAACGCCACTCGAAATCATGGGCTGGTCCGAAACAAGCAACAAAGCCCCGGTTGAAATGTAATTGGCGAACCCAACAACAAAAATTGTGGCAGTTTCGAGATCGATAGCCATTGCCCGGGTTTCCTTCAAATATTGTTTAAATTTATCATCATGTTCCCAAACCCTGCGGTTGGTGGTGTACACGGTTCCGGTATAGTAATCCAAACCCATATCGCGGATTGTTGTTGAAATGGCTTTTTGCAGGTTAAATGCAGGCAAGGCCGGTATTTCTTTTGGGAAATAGTCGTCAGATGTACCTTCGCCACGTATTGCTGCAATGGGAAGTATGTAATCGCCCAAAGCGTTGATGTGTTTTAAACCACCACATTTGCCCAAAAACAAACATGCTTTCGTGTTTATGGCACTCAGCAAATCCATAACCGTGGCGGCATTTGCGCTGCCCATGCCAAAGCGTATCATGGTAATATTTCCGGCAGTTGCACTTGGCATTGAGCGATCCTTGCCCTGGATTTCCACATTGTTCAGCCTGGCAAATGTTTCGAGATAAGCACTAAAATTTACCAATAAAATATATTCGCCAAAATCTTCGATTTGAGTACCGGTATAGCGGGGCAACCAGTTTTCGACTATTTCTTTCTTTGTTTTCATACCGAAAGGGCTTTAAATTAGTATTAGTGGCAAATTTAGATTTTTTAGCCATCTTTGCATCCATTTGTGGCTGCTTTTAGCGAAAATGTTTAAAAAATGCAGAATTTGAATTTCCCCGGTTTTAATGCCCGGACCCGTTTGCATAACAACCGGCAGGAAATATTTGATCCGGTCCGCCACAAATTTGTTGTGCTTACACCCGAAGAATGGGTCCGCCAACATTTGATCGCTTACCTAAACTTGGTGAAAAAATATCCTTTATCAGTAATTGGGGTCGAAAAACAATTAATCCTGAACAAACAGCTAAAACGTTTCGACCTGGTTGTTTTTTCTCGTAACGGAAACCCCTTCTTGCTTGTTGAATGTAAAGCCCCAGGGGTGGAAATAACCGAAAAAGCGTTCGATCAGGCTGCCAGGTATAACATGCTTTTAAAAGCTGAATATTTTTTTATCACCAATGGCATGGAACATTATACATGCCGTATCGACTACGAAAACAAACAATATATTTTTATCGAAGATATTCCACATTTTGATGAGAAAAACAAAATCTGAGATAGTAATATGCGATTGAAGTATAGAAGTCAAGAAACAAAAAAAGCCGGAATATCCGGCTTTTTTGTTTCAACAAATTTCTTTTACTGGCATTTTAGAACCGTCTTCATTTGATAATCAGCCGAAGATTTGAATGTGCCGAAAGCAGATTTTTTATAGTTATCGCAAGCATTTGCGGTATCTTTCTTTCCTTCATACGCTTTTGCTAGTTCGTAGTAAAAGCGGGCCATTTTGTCGTTTGTTTGTTCTTCCATTGCCAAACCTAAAGTTGCAGCAGAAATGGCATCATCGAATTTTTTCAAACTGTTATTAGAAGACGCCAGCAAATAGTATAATTCTTTGTTTTTATAATCATAGCTAAGGGCACCGTTGAGTTTTGTAACGGCATCAGCATAAGATTTTTTGGTAAACGCGGTTTTGCCTTCAGAGTATAGTGAAGTGGCAATTGCATTTTTTGCTGCTTTTATGGTGGTGGTATCGTTAGTTTTTGAGGCAGAGGCAATGGCCAACTCCATGTTTTCCTGCATTTTTACATTGTCGCCAGTTTTTTTGTAGGCTTGTCCTTTTGTAAATAAGGCTTTGCTGTAGCTGGGATTGTATTTTAGGGCTTTATCCAAAAACAGGATTGCCGAATCAGCTTTTTCTGCTTTCAAAAGCGTATTAGCCTTGTTGGTGTATAGCTTAACCAATTGATCTTCCGACATATTTTTTATATTGGCATCAGTATAAGATTCTGCAAAACCGAGGCTTTTTTCAAAAGCGTTGAGTGCCAAATCATATTTTTTCTCTTTTAAAAACGTATTGCCAACATTGTATTGCCATGCGGGCAAAACTTTGCCAACCTTAATTTTTAGTGAATCGGCATCCTTGCCAACGCTGTTACACATTTTTATAACATCCTGCATTTTTACGATTGCACCTGGCATATCGGTTTTTGAAAGTTCGAGTGCTGCATTAAAAGCGTTGCTGGTTTCTTCTTTGGTTTGGGCATACGCATTGTTGCCCGAAAAGGTGAAAAGGATGGTTAGGGCAAAAGCCAGGATCAGGATCTTCTTCATTGTTTTAAAAAAGGTTTATTAATAATTTATGACTACGGATTTACCTGCAAATATACAACTTTATGTATTTGAAGCAAATCTTCTTGGAGGCCAAAATTATCAAGAACCGTTCCAATTCAACGGCCATTAGGTTTTATCTTGCCAAAAATTTAAAAATCGCATAATTATTTGGTTTTCTTTTATCTAACACTACCCCAAAAATACAGCAAAACCTTTTTAAGCTAAGGTTTTGTGGCTATACTTTGAACGGGATAAATTTCCGTATTTAGATTTGATATTTTTACCACGGAGGCACGGAGTTCACTGATGTACATGGAGTTTATTTCCAGTGCTTTACTGATTGTTCCCTGTGTTTGCATTGTCATTCTCATTGAAAAACAAATAAGGCTTTTTATCCCATTTATAGTATAACAAATGAGCAGGAAAGTTCTTTTTGAACCTTTTCGGTTCAAAATGAGAATGCTGTATTTAGTAATGTTACCTAACCTGGACAAGCCAGAACCAAAAGACTAAATATTATTTTGATGTGTTGAAGGGATTTTAGAGTTTCTATGTTGTTTTCTGAATGTGTTTCTGTTTTTTTTCTTGTCCTTTTGCCTTGACGCAAAAGTACCAACTTAGCGAAGCGGTCTCATGAGCTCCTCTAAAAATAAGCAATGGGCGAATAAAAAGTCATGGCTTTATATAAATTTTACACATCTGTACACCTTGGTAAACACCCGCAAAACAAGGCTTGACAGTTTGGGTACAACGGC
>CAJAXK010000393.1 GCA_903946925.1 uncultured Bacteroidales bacterium
AATATGAAGACGTGTTTTGTACTTCTTAGCTAAAGAAATAGCCAGTTCGCTTGAACGGAAACAAGCTTCCGAATTCCGGATAACCGGATGCATTTCAACGGGTACATCTTCACCAAATTTCAGCCGCATGGCTTCGGTATTTGCCTTGATGATGAATTCGTCCTCGCAATGTGCAGCCACCGGAATGGGTGAAAGCCTGAATATTTCCTCTAAAGTGTCGATGTTATCAACCAACATATTGCCGGTTGAGGCGCCGAAAAATACTTTTACGCCACAAACGGAACGAGGATCGGCATTTACTATTTCAGCAATATTTGTATTGCTTGCGCCAAGGAAAAAAGAGTAATTGGCCAATGATTTTTCGGCGGCCAAAACCATTTTTTGCTCCAATAGTTCAAGTGTAACTGTTTGGGGCTGTGTATTTGGCATTTCGAAAAATGAAGTTACGCCACCGGCAACAGCAGCCCTGCTTTCTGTCGAAATATCAGCTTTGTGCGTAACTCCTGGCTCCCTGAAATGTACATGGCAATCAATAACACCGGGTAGAAGAAGCAATCCGGTGGCCTCAATTACATTTCCATCAAATGCTGATTCATAATCGCCTTCGCCGAAAGCCTTGATCACCTGACCGCTAATTAGCACATAGCCAATAAACTGTTTCCTTTCGTTTACGATGGTTGCGTTTCGGATTAAAATTTCTTTCGGGGACATATTTTGAAATTGGAGTTTAAAGGCTGCAAAAGTAATCCACTTTGGGTAATTATCCTTCTATCATCAATTTGTTATTTTTTTAGTTTTAGGTTCATTGATGCAAAATATAATATACTTTTACAGCCAAATTGGCAATTGAAATTCAATTAAACTTAACAAATATGACAAAAAAGTTACAAAAAATCGCTGTTACCTTATCTATGATGCTACTTAGCACTAGCCTTTTTGCACAAGGCTATGTAAAAGGTATTGTAACCGATGCACAATCTAAAGAAACCTTGATTGGAGCTTCCGTTTTTATTAAAGGTACCACCACCGGGACTTCAGCCGATGCTTCCGGGGCCTTTAAATTTGAAGCACCAACTGGACTTAAAACTATTGTTATCCAATACGTTGGATACACACCTATCGAAATGGATGTGGCGGTTAAAAAAGGGGAAACATCCGATTTAGGCACGGTTCAGCTTTCGGTGAACCAGGTAGGTTTGCAGGAAGTAATCATTTTGGCCTCGGTTGCTATTAGCCGCAAAACCCCGGTTGCCATGTCAACCCTGGAACCCA
The DNA here is from genome assembly GCA_903946925.1 of uncultured Bacteroidales bacterium. GTDB lineage: Bacteria > Bacteroidota > Bacteroidia > Bacteroidales > UBA4417 > UBA4417. Next base: position 1,273 of record CAJAXK010000393.1, read on the forward strand.
AAATGATTGAAGAAAAAATCGGCACACAAGAGTTCCCTGAAATACTAAAAGCCACTCCCGGGGTTTATGCAACCAAACAGGGCGGCGGTTACGGCGACTCGCGTATCAACTTACGTGGATTCGAATCAGCCAACACAGCTGTTATGATCAACGGCGTTCCTGTTAACGATATGGAATGGGGCGGTGTTTATTGGTCGAACTGGGCCGGTTTGGGCGATGTAACACGTTCCATGCAGGTACAACGTGGTTTGGGAGCTTCAAAAGTTTCGGCACCTTCGCTGGGTGGATCCATCAATATCCTAACCAACACAACCGATGCCAAAAGAGGTGGTGCCATTTCGTATGGTATTGCCAATGATGGTTACAGTAAAATTGGTTTCTCGGTTTCAACAGGGTTAACCGACAAAAATTGGGCAATCACACTTTTGGGTGCCAAAACAACCGGAAACGGCTACATAACAGGAACCGAATTTGAATCCTATTCATACTTTGTAAATGTTTCGAAAAAAATCAACGCTACACATTCACTGTCGTTCACCGCTTTTGGCGCACCACAATGGCATAACCAACGCAACAATGGAGATAAATTGTTGATTTCGGAATGGCAGAAACAAACAGAAAAATACAAATACAATGCTTCGTATGGTTTCGATATGAACGGGCAACGCAAAGTTTCGTCGCTCAATGTGTATAACAAACCGCAATTGTCGTTGAACCACTTCTGGACCATGAGCCCAACCACAAGCCTCTCAACAGTAGTTTACGCTTCAATTGGCGATGGTTACGGAACAAGTGGGCAAGGCTTTACCTCAACCGATCGTGGTTATTGGTATGGCTCAACATTAGGCGTTCCAAATACTACCTTCCGCACAGCCGATGGGACTTTTGATTACGGCGGTGTGTATGCCTATAATAAAGCAAGCTTAACCGGATCGAAAATGGTTATGTCGAAAAGCATGAACCAGCATAAATGGTATGGGCTGCTCTCGACCTACACAACCAAACTGATAAAAAATGTTGATTTTTATGGTGGTATTGATTTACGCTACTATAAAGGAACACATACCAATGTGCTAACCGATTTGTACGGCGGTAGCTTCTTTATTGATGCAACTTCCGCCAGACCACTCTTAAGCGATCAAAGTTGGAAAACCAAAAAATTAGGTGTAGGCGATATCGTTTACCGTGATTATGACGGTTTTGTATTCAGCCAAGGTGTATTTGCACAAGCCGAATACAATAAGGATGCTTTAAGTGCTTTTGTTTCCTTGTCAGGATCAAATACTTCGCAATGGCGTTACGACCGTTTTTATTACGATGAGCAATATGCAAAATCAGAAACTTTCAATGCATTGGGATATTGCGCAAAGGGCGGTGCAAACTACAACCTGAACGACAACCATAATGTATTTGCCAACATAGGGATTATTTCCCGCGCACCTTTCTTCTCGGGAGGAGCTTTCCTGCAATCAACAACAAGCAATGCCATAAACCCGAATGCAATTAACGAAAAAGCATTCTCCACCGAGCTTGGTTATGGTTTCCGTTCGCAATATTTTTCGGCAAACGTAAACCTTTATAACACCAAATGGCTTAACAAAACCATTGTCCGCAGCTCCATTAGCCAACCCGACCCTGCAGTACCGGCCAAAACTTTAACCGTTAACATGGAAGGCGTTGATGCACTCCATCAAGGGATTGAAATCGACTTGGTTTCAAAACCAACAAAAGGCATTGAGATCAAAGGGATGATTTCACTTGGAAATTGGAACTGGGCAAGCAATGCAACAGGCTATTTATATACCGATAACGGACAACCAGCCGATGCAAATGGTAATGAAGTTCCTTTCGGATCGCCGGAGCATGTAAAAATGAACGTAAACCTGAAAGATATTCACGTAGGTAACTCCGCCCAAACCACCATCGCATTAGGCGCGAGGTTCGAAGTATTAAGGGGTTTCAACATTGGTATTGATGGAAACTATTATGGCCGCAACTACTCATATTTTAGCATCAACCCCGCTTCCACCGGATATAGCGACCTGAATTTCGACCAACCTTGGCAAATACCTGATGCTTACGTTTATGATTTTAGCACAAGCTATAGGTTCAAAATAGGGTCGTTGGACGCAACTTTGGTTGGGAATATCCAAAACCTTTTCGATGCCGAGTTCATTACCGATGCAACCACCGGTGTTAAGAATGATTGGGAAACTTCCCAGGTATTTTATGGGTTCGGAAGGACCTTCTCTACTTCTTTAAAAGTTAAATTCTAAAAAAACCGAAAAACATGAAAAAGACTTTCTTTTCCCTCATAACAGGTTTGGCCATAATGCTGCTTTTGGGTAGCTGTTCTAAATTCAACGATCAGTTCGATGGGCTTGACGCCAAAACCGCCGTGACCAATGTTGCAGCTTACACCTATACTTTGGTTGATGCCGATTATACCACCATTACAAGCATTGTTAATAAAGCTGCCAACGATTCGATCACTATATTGAATAACCAGCTAAAAACCGCTGCCTCCAAAGAAGATTCTACCGCTATACAGGCAGATATTTCTCGTATTAAATCGGATTCAGCTTATGTTAACGCTAAATATATTGGCGACAACAAGTTCTTTAACTCCGTGCTACAGGCAAAAAATTATGTGCCTTATCTATTGAATTTGAATTATATATATGCCGATAAGTCATCAACCATGAACGCATTATATAATATTGTTGACAAGGGCGATACCTTGGCAATACCCGCTACAAGCAAGTTTGTTTTAACTGCCGATGACTACAATTTGATGGGACAAGGCACCAACCAGCCAGGACAATATGATAATATGTCGAATATTATGCCTGTGCTGAAATATCTGGATACTTTCCTGAAACTAAAATGCCCTTATGCTGTTGCCGGCGATGTTAAAATGGTAACTTATCTGTTCTACGACTCCAACAAAGCCACCAAAAAACAATACAGGGTATTGACATTTAACGGTACAAGCTGGTCGGCAATTGCCGAACAATACAACTATATTGGCACCGAATGGATGTACGACCCAACCGTTAAAATGACCATGTTAAAATCCGATTATCAGATTATGGTCGATTATGTGTTGGCAACCCCCGAAATTGCGGTGTTCGCCCATCCATACTACAAAAACGAAGAATATTACTGGGGATTTGCGAGCAGGTATTCAAATGTAAGTTTCCGCCTGAGCTACCGCAACCCATATTTTACGGGTGCTTATGTACAACCGGCAACCATTGACCCTGAGTTGTATGCCCTTACTACAACCGAAGAAAAAGTTGCTCTGATGTGGAGCCGATTAAAAGGTGGGATGGAGAAGTTTGCCCAACTCCGTTATCCTGATGCAGTGCCACAAGTTAGCGGAATAGATGTTTACTACAAACTAACCACCCTCATTTATTATGTTGGTGGTACCGGCGGCGGAAACGAAAACCACGAATATGTGTTCCAATGTATTGCCCCTGCAAGCGGCGGAAACCCTCCAACTTTTAAATACATTTCGGATAAAAAGGTAAATTAGGAATAACATTGTACAAACCTATTTAAAAGAGGTTGGCTTAACAAAATTAAGTCAACCTCTTTTTTTGTTTACGAAGGAAAATGGGGGAATGTGGAGGTTTGAAGATTTGGGGATGTGAGAATGAGGGGATGTGGGGATACGAAAATGAGGAAATTTGAAAATTATAGAAATAAAAAATCCCTGCTACGGTGTGGCAGGGATTTTTTGTTGTGTGGTTTGGTTTAGATACGGTTACAACCCAATCTCCGTTTTTTCGTTGGCTTTTAGGTTATCAATCAACAGCACCTGCTGTTCCATATTGCGGTATCGAACCAGAGTGGGTCGTTTTGTGCTATGGCTTCATAACCGAAATAAATTTCGCAGCATTGTTATCAGTAATTATCAAATCTAATGCATCCATAATCCCATCGCCGTTAACGTCAGGAGTTATATATCCAGTTGCAAAGATTGACGAATTGCTTTGAATAGTGTTGATGTCCATTCCATCTATAAATCCATTGTTATCAACATCGCCAGCGTACAAGGCATAAACTCCAGTTGAAACCATTTTTAGGTTATCGCCGAAAGCTTTTGTAGCAGAAGTCCTAAAATCGAATGTTAAAATTTCACCTGAACAAGAAACAGGATTTTTGCTCCATGTTTCGATGTGGTTACGATGTTTTACGACAATGTAGTATGAATTATTGAAAGCAGAAGGAAGAGAAAATGAACATGTCCCATCAGTTTTCAAATCCAGAGCATTTGCCGAGAATGCAATTGCGTAGGGGAAGTTGGGATTGCGAAGTTCCAAATCAATTTTATCTGCAATGTCAGAACTAAAATGATCACCATTTGCATCTTGAGATTTGTTCATCACACCTGTTTCAGAGGAGTATAAGCCTTCTAAAAGTAGGTTGATTTCTGAATGTTTGAATACTTCAATCTGAAGCGAAGAAGCCAAACCATCGCCACATCCATTATGCCCCTTTACCATGATATTGCCAGATAGGGCCGTATTGGGGAAGGATAGATTAATGACATTGGTACTGCTTGTCCCAAGAACCCCTGAAGGTAATTCCCAAACATAAGAGGATGCGTTCAAGATTGGCATTACCGAATATTCAACATTTGTCTGGCCTTGATAAACAGTAGCAAACCCGGTTATGTTCCCAGCAGCGGCAACCAATGGGTTAATTGTTACTGTTTTGATTGTAGCTGTAGCGGGTGAACATCCATTTGCATTAACATAGCTGACAAGAATTGTCCGAACTCCAGAAACGTTCCATGTTACTGATAATTGGTTTGTGGAACTTCCTGAAACAATCGCTCCTGAAAGCGGTATAATTGTCCAATTATAGGAGGTCATTCCAGATTCGGTTGTATATGTTTCTGTTGTTCCAGCACAAACGGATTCTTGACCAACTATTGAAGGAGTTGGCAACGGATTTACGGTAACGATAAGGCTATTGCTTTTTGCACAGCCCGTTGCAGTTATGGTTTCGGTGAGGGTATAAGTAGTAGTAACCGTAGGTGTTACTGTTGGGTTGGCCGATGTTGAAGTAAAACCTGCAGGATTGGATACCCAGCTATACGTATTCCCAGAAACCGCAGAAGCCCCAATACTTGTGCTGTTACCGAAACAAATCGCCTTGTCGCCACCTGTGGTTGCAGTTGGCAATGGATTTACAGTTACAATGAGGCTATTGCTTTTGGTACAGCCAGTGGCTGTTATTGTTTCGGTTAGGGTATAGGTGGTTGTCACCTCTGGTGTTACTGTTGGGTTAGCCAATGCTGAAATAAACCCAGCCGGATTGGAAACCCAACTGTATGTATTGCCTGAAACCGAAACAACCCCAATGCTTGTGCTGTTGCCGAAACAAATTACTTTGTCGCCGCCTGTAGTTGCAGTTGGCAGCGGATTTATGGTAACTGTTAGGCTATTGCTTTTTACGCAGCCAGTAGCGGTTATGGTTTCGGTTAGAGTGTAGGTGGTGGTAACCTCTGGTGTTACCGTTGGGTTGGCCGATATTGAAGCATAACCAGCCGGACTGGATACCCAGCTATACATATTCCCTGAAACCGCAGCAGCCCCAATGCTTGTGCTATTACCGAAACAAATCGCTTTGTCGCCACCTGTGGTTGCGGTTGGTAACGGATTTACAGTGACAATAAGGCTATTGCTTTTAGCGCATCCTGTTGCGGTTATGGTTTCGGTTAACGTATAAGTGGTTGTAAGCGTTGGTGCTACCGTTGGGTTGGGCGATGTTGAAGAAAAACCAACCGGATTGGATACCCAACTGTATGTATTTCCTGAAACCGCAGCAGTCCCAATGCTTGTGCTGTTGCCGAGACAAATCACCTTGTCACCGCCTGTGGTTGCAGTTGGCAGCGGATTTACGGTAACTGTTAGGCTGTTACTCTTTACGCATCCTGTTGAAGTTATGGTTTCGGTTAGCGTGTAAGTGGTTGTAACCATTGGTGCTACCGTTGGGTTGGCCGATGTTGAAGTCCACCCAGCCGGAT
>CAJAXK010000394.1 GCA_903946925.1 uncultured Bacteroidales bacterium
CCGACAAGTCTTTTTTAGCCACAAAGGCACAAAGCCTCTAAGTTTTACAAAGTTTATAGTGCTGATTAACAACACTCTGTGCGCCTCTGTGCCCTCTGTGTCTCTGTGGTTTTCTTTTTTTAAGGGTTTTCGAAGTGGACTCAACAATAGAACTAAAAAAGAAACCAATACTTACGTCTTTTTTACTACTTTTCCGTCTTACATTCATACGAATAACAACCGTAAATGAAAACACCTGAAACAAAGCCAAACTTCCCTGAATTAATCAGTCAAATGGAGCTCCTGATTGATTTGTACCAGGACAAGCTTGTACATCATGCTTTTTTCAGGCTTGGGAACCACCAGGATGCAGAGGACGTTGTGCAGGATGTTTTTATCCGATTTTTCAATGAACAAAAACAAGGAAAAACTATTCTCAACCCACCGGCGTATATTTTCAGGGTGGTATCTAATTCCTGTATTGACCGATTGAGATCAAAAAGTAGGTCCAGACAAATTCCCTTCGACGACATTCAGGAAACAGAAATTGGGGTTTGTGAAAGCAATGAAAATGAATTGATTAAGCAGGAAGAATACGAACGCATAAACGCTTTACTGGATTCAATTCCCGATGAACAGGCTGAAATCGTACGGTTCCGGTTTGTTGATGGGCTGCCATTTCAACATATTGCTGATATTCTTGAATTGCCTTTAACCACAGTGAAATCGCGATTTTCGTACGGATTACTCAAAATCAAAACAAAATTCTTTAACCAAAAGGAGGTTTCCCATGCAGTTTAATAATTTGAATCATAAAACGACTGACCTTTTCGACGAAACCCTCAGCCTCACAGAGAAGGAACAGGTTATCGAAGGAATGAAAATCAATTCACCAGTTGATCTGGGATTCCTGAACCAAGCTGCTTCAGCACTTACCCCATCAGTTGAAATCAAAGCAAGTAAAACATTAAAACAAAACGTTATGGAAAAGATACATGAATCATCAACCGCTACTTCTACAAAACCAGGCAAAATAATTAATCTACTGAGGCCAACCTGGAAAAAAATTGCCAGCATAGCAGCCATTCTGCTTGTAAGCCTGGCCATTGTGCCGATATTCGGTCCACAGTTTTTCAACCCAAATGCTAAGGCCATGACGTTGCTAAACACTTCAATCGAAGCAATCTCAAACCTCAAAAGCATGATTATTTCATTTCAGGTAAAGTCCATTCCAGGCGATAACCTTGATTTGATTGATACCAAAGGGGATTTTATTGACTATAAGCTTTGGAAAGAGTTTGCCCCAACCGAAAAATGGCGGATCGAAAAACCAGGTCTTGCAGTGGCCATGGACGGCCAGAATCAATATAAGTACATGGAGAAAGCTGGTCTTGGTTATGTTGGTAGCACAAAAGCCGGGTTCGTGGATTGGATGAAAATGCTTCTCAATCCCCAAAAGATCCTCCAAAATGAAAAATTGTATGCTTCTAAGCACAAAGCTGAATACAAGATCGATGAAACCCCTACCGAAACCATACTTACAATAAAGGCCAAAGCGCAAGGCGATTTTAAGAATCCCTACCTGCTAAACTCTTCAATACCAGAATCGAACAACCGCCGCGTTTACCATTTCGACAAATCAACAAAAAAGCTCACTGCTCTCGAAGTATTTGTGGAGGAAAACAAAGCTGAGGTGCTTGTCCTTAAACTGAACAGCATCAAATATGATGAAACTATTGAACCCGCAACCTTTAAAATTTCACTTCCCGATGGCACCAAGTGGGTAGAACTAAAAGAAATTGAACCCAATAAGGATAATGCAACTTTAACGCATAATCCGGAGGAAGCAGCAAGATTGTTTTTTGAATCGTTGGCTAAAAAGGACTGGGAAACTGTGTACAAACTTTTCCCTTCACTTGAGCAATCCTCTAATATGGAAGACATTAAGTTGGAATATGCAGGCTTACAGATAATCAGTATTGGAAAGCCATTCAAATCGGGGATGTATGCAGGAGAGTTTGTGCCTTACGAAATCAAATTAAAATCAGGCGATAAACGGTCACAAAATCTGGCTGTCCGCAACGACAATCAAGATAAAATCTGGCAGATTGATGGTGGTTTCTAATCAGACCCTCAACTATAAAGCCTTCAACCGGATAACACCAGTTGGAGGTTTTTCTTTTATAATGGTTTTCAAGATTTGAGGCAAACGTCCCCCAACTTTATTCCTGTTTCACAATCCTACTTTGTACTTTTGCCGGCAGCATGAATATTACAGAATCCTTATTGGGCTGGTACGCCCAAAACAAACGCCCTTTGCCCTGGCGCGAAACCCGCGAGCCTTATAAAGTTTGGCTGTCGGAAGTTATTTTGCAGCAAACCCGTGTGGCACAAGGCACCGATTATTACCACCGTTTCGTGCTTGCTTTCCCAGATGTGCAAAGCCTGGCAAGCGCTTCCGAACAGGAAGTTCTCAAACTATGGCAAGGACTTGGGTATTACTCCCGGGCAAGGAACATGCACCATTCTGCAAAGGAAATAGTTGAAAAACACAATGGCATTTTTCCGTCCTCTGCAGCCGGATTAAAGAAACTGAAAGGCATCGGCGATTATACAGCGGCTGCAATTGCTTCTATTTGCTTTGAAGAACCAACCGCCGTGCTAGATGGCAATGTGGCACGTGTAATTTCGCGCTTGTATGCTGTTGATACTGCTGTGGATTCAAATTCCGGTAAAAGTATTTTAACCGATTTCGCAAACTCGCTGCTGGATGTTGATCAGTCTGGAACTTTTAACCAGGCCATGATGGAACTTGGTGCATTGGTTTGTTCCCCGAGAACCCCGGCTTGTTATACTTGCCCTTTGGCTTTTGGCTGCGAAGCCCTGAAACAAAACAAAACCGGGGATTTCCCGGTAAAAACACCGAAAAAAGTTGCGACTGTACGATACATGAATTATCTGGTAATCAGTTTTGTGCAAAATGGCGAAGAGCTGGTTTTGATGCGAAAACGGACCGGAAAGGATATCTGGAAAAACCTGTACGATTTTCCTTGTATAGAAACTGAAAACTCTATTGAAACCAATGATTTGTTAGTCCTTTGCGAAAAACAAGATGCTTTTTTTGGGCTTCCCTATGTGGTAAAACAGGTTTCGCCCGAATATATACACCAGCTTTCGCACCGCAGGCTTTTGGCCAAATTTATCAAAGTCGAGCTTGACGGCATTCCCGCAATAAGCAGCAGTTTAGTGGCTGTAACAAAAGAAAAAATTGCCGATTTGCCCTTGCCAAGGTTGATTGACAGGTATTTGGCTAATCTAATTTAGGCTCTAATTTTTTAATTTGATGTTTTTTAGGCAAAATTTTTAAAATGCCGCCTTGAATGTAGGTAAAAAGGCAAAGGTTAAAAGGCAAAAGTGTTTGACCAAAATAAATTTACATTTCATTTTAATTTTTCAAAACAATTTTTACACAATCAATTCTGGCACTATTTGCTAATGCTGTCATCAATGGTTTAACTTTGACTTTTGACCTTTGCAGTTTGACTTTTGACCTTATCTGTTCTGGCTTGTCCAAGTCAGGGATAATGGCTTATAATATCCTCTATTTTATACTGATTTCCAATCGTTTACCCAATCCTGTTTCAACAATTTTACTCAGCGTGCCAAATTCTATATCTGACCTGTCATTTTCAATCCGGGAAATATAAGTTCGTGAAGTACCACTTATAAGTGCCAATTCTTGCTGCGTCATCCCTGATTTTAGCCGAGCGTCGCGGATCAATTTACCAAGCTTGATCATCACTTTTGATTTTTCCGGTTGGCTATACTTTAGTAATACATCAGCACCAATTTCAAAAGGGACTTCAATTTTTTCGTTGTTTTTGGAAATGATAAATTGTCCGACATTATCCCAAGAAACTGTATTGTTGTTTAAAACTGCCTTGGCAAATTCGTCAGGGTTATATAAAGCCATTAGGGCTTGATTTTCAAAAACACCAATGTCAACAAACAATTTTCTAAAATCCACGATGCGTGATTCGCCATTGTTAAAAACAACGGAAATGGATAGGTCTTTTATCCAATTTATCTTTAATATTCTTGGTATTTTAATATTCCGTCTCATCTTAATTTGGGGTTTAATTGATAAAACACTTCTAAAGCCCAGCTTGAAATAAATTCACAACTCTCTGAAATTTTGATGTTTCTGTTTCTATGTTAGATTTTAATCTTCTGACAAATCCAATTCCAAATTTGTATCCAGCAGCGTTTTTGATTCGGCAGCCGGCAATTCTTCGAAGGATTTTAGCTTTGCATTTATCTTTTTGGTTCTGGCCCCTACTAACTCATCAATATCCTCGCTGGCGCGGTTTATTTTTTCCTGTGCTTTTTTCAAAATGTCGCCAAATTTCCCGAATTCGGTTTTAACGGCGCTCAGTGTTTTTTTAATTTCCCCGCTGCGTTGTTCCAAAGCCATGGTTTTGTAACCGAACGAAATGGTGGAAAGTATTGCCGACAAGGTTGTTGGGCCGGTGAGTATGATCTGGTATTCGCGTTGCAACAATTCCATCAAAGCCGGGCGGCGCACCGCTTCGGCATAAAGTCCTTCGATGGGTAAAAAAAGTAAGCCTATTTCGGTGGTGTCAGGTGGGTTGATGTACTTTTCGTGAATGTCGCGGGCAGCTTTTTTTATTGCATTTTCCAAAGCTTTGCCAGCAAGTTCGGCAGAAATAGAATCGTTGGCATCGTAAGCGGCAAGTAAGGTGTAATAGTCTTCGATTGGGAATTTGGAATCAATCGGCATCAGCAATATTTTGTTTTCCTGGTTTTGCTGCGGTATTTTTATCGCAAACTCAACCCTGTTGTTTGTCCCTTTTTTAGTGATGAAGTTTATTTCGTATTGTTCGGGGGCCAGCAATTGTTCCAGTATGTTCGATAACTGAATTTCTCCAAGGATTCCACGCGTTTTTACATTGCTCAGAACTTTTTTCAAATCGCCGACGCCAATCGCCAATTGTTGCATTTCGCCAAGCCCTTTATGCACGGTTTCCAAACGTTCGCTAACCAGGTTGAAGGATTGCGTGAGGCGGGTTTCGAGGGTTTTTTCAAGTTTTTCGTCAACCGTTCGGCGCATTTCCTCCAATTTCTGCTCGTTGCTTTCCTGCATGGCTTTTACCGATTTTTCGAGGGTTGTTTTTATTTCGCCTAACTTCTCGTTGCTCGAAATGCTTTGGGTTTGCTGGTTTTTCTCGAATTCGCCAAAAAGTTCGCGCAGCCTTTCCCTGTATTCTTTCAGGGCTTCGGTAAGTTCCTGCTTAAACGCATCAAGGTTGCCTTTTAGCTCCGAGCGACTTTCCTTGTTGTTGCTTTCAATACTGTTTTTGAACAACAGCAGCGTTTCCTCAATAGTGCGGCGTATTGATTCCAGTTTTACCTCGTTAGTACGCGAAAGGTTTGCCAACTGATCCGAAAAAGTTATCGTGAACGTATTCAACTGTGTTCCGATTTCCTGCCTCAGTCCAGCCGAAAGATCAGCATTTTCCCTGCGGTTGATTGTAAATTCGGTTTTCAGGTTACTTTCGGTTACCTGCAGGTTTTGACTTAAGGCCGAAATGGAAAATTTAATTTCCTGCAACTCTTTGGCATATACATTTTTACTAGACTTTAAAGTAAAATAAATATTGACAATGAGCAGTATAACTGATGTTGAAAGGAGAATAATGGTGAGGGACATGGGCTGGGTTTTATTGATTGAAAGTTATGGCTGGGTGTTGGATGGGCAAAGATTTTACACCTGCTTACTATTTAGAGTTTGCTTTTAAACTTGGTTCTCCCTAAAATTTACGAGTTGCAATTTACGATTTATGGTTGTTTTTCAGCGAGATATAATTGTCAATCGTAACTCGTACATCGTAAATAGAAATAAATATCGACTTTAAGGACAGACTCTATTTTAGTTTAATGGTCGGTTTATGGTAAACCGGAAAGTTTACCGAGTTTGCAATAAAGCACAATTCGTTAGCTCTTTTATGTAACTCATTGGCCTTTTCTATCATTGAATTTTCAGTAACGGTAACTATTGGGTTGAGCGTAACTTCCGTAAAACGTCCACCTCCATTGGCAGTTTCAGTCATAATTCCTGTGGCATTGTCAATATACTCAACTACTATTACAGCAGCTTCCGAACACAAATGTAAATACCAAAGCATGTGGCACGATGATAACGAAGCTACCAATAATTCTTCCGGATTATGCTTGGTTTTATCTCCCTGGAAAGCCGGGTCAGAAGAACCCAGAATATCGGTTTTGTCTTCAATACTGATAGCATGGCTCCTTTCGTAAGCCCTGTAATTATCTGTCCCGGTACCTTTATTCCCGGTCCACATTATTTTTGCATTGTAAAAATGTTGTTTGTTCATACCATCTTTTATTTATCAACTTTTAATCCCAAAACGGTTTGTTTTGGTGCGTAGTGTTCCATTTACCTTGTGAGTAATAGTAAGCACATAACATCCAGAAGGTTGATTTATTATTTTTTGTCACAAATATCCAAAGATCTGCGTTTCTCCGTTTCAATATTAAACTCTGAATGTATAACCACAATCATAGATCTGTTGAAACATAAAAATATCGCTGGAGATTAATGTCAACCGGATTCGAAAAATAGGTCGTATATTTGTTTCCCTTCAAAAAGATAAGACGTTATCCTGATATTTAAAACAAACGCAAAAACAAATTTATAAACCCCGCCAAATGAAAACCTCTAAAAACAGCTTCCCTTCTTTTTGCATCTGGTTAATCAGTCTGTTTCTTGTACTATCCACCAACAGTTATGGCCAGATGTGGGATATTATTTACCAACCCGGTGATGATATGGGCAGGGATGTGATTGTTACCAGCGACTACTGCTATTTTGCTACCAGCACCAACAGTCCGTTCGATCCGGGCAAAAGCATGAAAATAAACCAGCGCGGATACCGGGTTTGGGAAACACCCTACGGAGGAATGGCCGTACAGCAAACCTTTGATAATGGTTATGTGTTAGCCGGATGCGCAAGTTATACCGATGCCCGCTTACAGAAACTTGACGAAAACGGGAATCTCCTCTGGAGCAAACTCTATGGTGGTTGGCAACAGGACGAATTTTCTACATTGATTCAGTCTTCCGACTCCTGCCTGGTTGCCGCCGGTTTTACCATGAGCCATGCCGACAGCACGATTTATGTTGTAAAAACTGATCAGGCTGGGAATATGATCTGGGAACGCTGCTTCAAAGGTTTGGATTTCAGCACAGCACACAAAATAATCGAATTTGGCGGCTATTACTATTTAATTGGTTCAACTGAAGATGCCGACTTAATCCAGTACTTGTATGTTGCAAAATTAAGTCTATCGGGGATACTACAATGGAGCAAAACCTATAAAGGTTGGTATGTAAATTCATCGGGTGCAATAGCGTACGATTCCACACTGATAATAACCGGCGATAACAAGCTTCTCAAACTCAGTCTCGAAGGCGATAGCCTGTGGAGCAAAGATGTGCCTTCCGGCCTCGATATATGCTGCATTGCAATGGCACCCGACAATGGTTACATCCTTGGTGGGAGCAAAGTTTTTGGCAGCACTTTATTTACCAGTGCTCTGGTAAAAACGGATCCTGACGGAAATATCGAGTGGACAAAAATATACCGAGGAGCAAATAACGATTATTGGGGGCGGTTCGAAGCTGTGCAAAGTGCCAACCAAAACGGATATACAGCATGTGGGTACAACGTTTTCGAAAATTCAACAACCAAATGGCGCATTATAAAAACTGATTCTTACGGCGATTGCCTTGTGGGTATTGATCCGGGCATCAAAATGGAAGCTTCCGTTTTCTATCCCAACCCTACTAACGGTAAAATTACCACTGATAAACAAAACCTCCTCCGGCTCGACCTCCTAACCATTACCGGCCTCCCTTTAATGTCGTGCAATCATTGCAGCCAATTAAATTTAAGCCCCCTTCCACAAGGGATCTATATTTTGAAAATTTTATCCCCTCAGGGTATATCATTCGAGAAAATAATAAAGCAATAACCGTATTGGGTTTATAATCCGATTCCTGTTTTTTTAATTCAAATCTTCCTTTACCGGCACGTATCTGAAAAGAAGACGGGCGCCTATGAGGTAGCAGCCGAACCTGCTTAAACTTTTTCCCTTTCCATAACCGTAAGAAACCGCTGGAAAACACATAGCCAAGCAGGGATGTAGTTCAACCGGGAATAATGGCTGGGATCTTCGTGCCGCTCATATTCCTATTTGTAGCCAATAGTACTTTTTAATCTATAAAAATCAAAGTATATCCTTCAAATCTTGCATTCCAATAATAGCCATAATCTCAACCATAGAATCATTAATTCTGTAATATATTGTGTCAGAACCACAGGGGCATCTTCTATAGCCTTCTTTTATATATTCTACTGATTCGAATGAAAATGGCCTTTGGGCAATTATTTCAAAGTAATCAAAAAAAGAATAAAAGTATTTGTCTGCTTGAGTTATTCCAAACTTTTTGACTCCAAATTGATGAATGCGAATCAAGTCCTCTTTTGCTACATTGCTTAATCTATATTCAGCCATTAAGTAAAGACTTTGACTGTTCTAAAATCTGCTCTTTAGTGTCATTAGTAAATCCACTTCTTTCGGATATCTCTAATTTTTCCCTAATCCAGTCAATATGAGCATGCTGTTTTCTTGCTTGTCTGATCAAATCATTAACAAGTTCACTTTTACTGGAATATTCCTCGTTATCTATTTGAGCTTTTAACCATTCATCATTGGGTTTCGAGAAAGATATACTTTGTCTTGGCATGGCTTTATATTTTGTATTTATGATGCAAAAATACACCAAATATGAATCAATTGTAAATTTTTCAGCATTGTTGCTAACGGCCTAACCTAGAAAACAACAAAGCAATAACCGTATTAGGTTGATAAGCCGATTCCTGTTTTTTTAATTCAAATCTTCCTTTAACGGCACACTTCTGAAAAGAAGACAGGCGCCAACGAGGCTGCAGCCGAACCTGTTTAAACTTTTTTCCTTTCCAAAACCGTAAGAAACAGCCGGAAAACACATAGCCACGCAAGGGATATCTTACATTGAGCTTGTCGAAATGTAGTTCAACCGGGAATAATCGCTTGGCACTCCGTGCCGCTTATATTCCTATTTATTGGCACTCCGTACTTTATTTTTCAATTTCTTTAAGGACCTTTTCCAATTTTGTGCCAACTAACGGAATTATTGCGTTCGCCAAATTAAAAACCTCTGTTGAACCAATTTCAGGTTTACCATCAATTGCTATAAAATTTTTGGAAGCATTTTTACTTGCAGAAGCTATATAAATGGGATGCCTTCTTGAATCAAAACCGCCATTGATTGAAGTGTTAACTAATTGTTTCCATTCAGTACATATTTCTGAATTGTTCATGTCTGGCTTCTCTGTGTGCAGATGATAATATAACCATACTTCAAAGCATGGATTACTTTGAGCTAGGCTCCAACTTTCAAGTCCACTACATTTTTTTCGAATAATTTCAACTTGAGGTTCTCTTGAGAAATCTTTATCTTTATCGGTATCTAACACAATCCAAACCTCATCGCCTTCAATAAAATTGTATTTTGGGTTAGGATTTTCATCAGAAATAATAATGCACTTTTCTGCAATATCTAATAATCCCAAAGGAGAATTATTTTCGTGCGGATGAAGTTTATAAACTTCAATATTTATTCTAGAGTCTAACTCTTTAAAGTATTCAAAATAATCAAACTCTCTTTTAGCTCCTTCGCAAAAAATAAAAATACTTTTTGCCTCTCTACTCGGCGGAACTCTTTCAAAAAGCCTATTGGTTAGTATCATAGTTGTGCCAATTTAAATCCTGTAAATTACCTAAAAATGGGATAGAACCATATCGCCCATTCAGATATCCCTTTTGAATATCAATAGTTTTATGCTCTTTAAAATCATTCAGAGAGTATAAGTCAGTTGAGCCTTCTTTGTTTTTCTCAGCGAACCAAATCTCATCTTGTCGAAATATTTCCTGGTTTAATAAGTTTGATTCATGGGTGGTGAAAATCAATTGACCTCTTGTATTTGAATCTAATGAGAACTTTTGGACTAGTTCTTTAATAAGAAGAGGGTGAATGCTTCTTTCAATTTCATCAATAATAAATACTTTTTCGCTAGAAATAACGCTTTTAAATGCAGGTACAAAATCTAAAAGTCTAACTGTTCCATCTGATTCTTCATCCAAATTAAAAAGAACTGATTTATCTCTTTTGCCCACATGTCCAACTTTTAATGTTTTTACCCATATTTTGCCATCTTCTTTTACTACTATTAGTTCATCTCCATTATTGCTTCTCAGTCCTATCATCTTTTTGGGTGATTCCTCAACATCTTTCATTAAACTGTCAAGTTCTTTGTCATTATCTTCTCCAAAAAACTCCTTTAAATCCTTTTTCTCAGATGTTAATTCCGTTATCCCAATGTTAAAAGAGCACATCAAATCTTTTGCATAAATCTTAAATTCGTTGTCAACATCAATCTTATGAGCCAAAGCCCTTGGTTTTGAGCCAGGAGTAATAATTTGAAGTGTATCCTCAAACCATTTGTAAGCACTCTTAACTGGGGATAAGAATTTATTGTCTCTATTAGAAAGAAGTCTTAGTATAGGTTCATTTGGCTTCACAAATTCTTCCAATAACACAGATTTTAAAACCTGGCTTTTTTCATCTTTCTCAAATTCTTCAAGAAAAACTATACTTGTTTTATCTTCTTTATCAGTTTTTCGCTCGAATATCAAAATGTCATTTTTCTTGCCTAAACCAGATAAGTACAATTCTTCGGTCGTAATAGTATTTTCATTAATGACAATACCGTAATAAAATGCAACTTTGTCTTGAATAAACTCTATCGCAAATATTTGATCTTGACTATCCTCAGAATTATTAAACTTGAACTTTGAGTCTTTTAATCTAAACGGAATCTTCTCTTTTACTATTAGTTTCTGGAATAATTCTAATGATTTTATGAGATTTGACTTACCTGCACCATTTGCACCATAAATCGAAGCAATTTTTAAAATGCAAAAATCATCATATTTGTATTTATGATGTTCTAGTGTTTTGAGCCTATTATTAGGTATAGTCGTAAATTCTTTTCTTTCTCCGAAAGAAAACAAGTTCTCAATTACAAATCTGACCAACATAGCAAATTTTTATTAGCGTGAATATTTCACGCAAAGATAAAGGTTTATCTGCATAAACAAACAATAAATTCAAAATATTAAGTTGTTTGTGTGAAATTATCACGATATTAGATTTCTGGTGATTTTTCAAGTATGATGCCCAACTCCTTTAAATGTAAGGTAAAACTGTGCAATATATTCCAATTTGGGCGTATATGTACGGTTTTAGCCGTTTCATATTTATCCTCAAAGATGGTATTTTGCTACATACCATCAAACGGCTATTTTATCTTCTCTAAACTTTTTTCATTCACATGGGTATATCTCAATAGTCTTCTGCCATTTGCTCTGTTCGGTCGCGTCTTCTTTTCCGTCGCCTCCGGCCTAACATCACCATTTATCGGTGCATACATCAACAAAAAAAATCCCCGCCACACCGTAGCAAGTATTTTTCATTTCTATAATCTTCACAACCCGCTCATTATCTCATCAACCCATCCTCTCCTCATTTTCAAATTTTCAAATCAACCCATTTTCAAATTAATCTCCACATCCCCAAATTCCCACATCTCCACATCCCCCCAATTTTCAAATTATCTCATTTTCAAATTAACACATTATCTCACAGTTGAGCCCCAAAACGATAAAAATCGTAATCTCGTAAACCTTGCTTTATCCCGGCAACAACATAATAATATGCATCAGAAAGATTAATTTTTGTCATGTTTATAAAAAATATATATTTGCGGAGCGAACTTACAAAAAAATATTATTTAGAACCCCAAGTTCTTCACCCGAAACCCAGCACCCACTTCAATCCAAAACATCATGCGCAAAATATTCCTGGTTGCTTCCTTGCTCTTTTTTACAATCAATGTGCTGGCACAAAACAGCAGTGCGCCTTCTGCCAAATTATTCTGGAGTGAGGATTTTTCGTCAGGCAAACTCCCCCTTGGCTGGATAAACAAAGCACTTAACGACAGCAGCACTCTTTGGGAATGCACCAACCAACCTTTCCCCGGTTCATACGGGCGCGATCAGCAGGCACCTCCTGTAGCATCACAAAGCGGAGGTTTCCATCTTCAATACGCTGCCGGCACAAGGGTCGAAAGGGCTTACCGCCGGTGGGAAAAAGCCGGGATATGGCCTGATGCATACGTTCAGACTTCAGCCATAGATTGTTCGAAAAAAGGTTCTGTCGTACTGAAATTCCAGCAAAATTTTATGTGGAACGATTGGGGAAAACTTCGTCAGGATGGTGGTTTGATCGTTGCCGTTTCGGCTAACGGAACCGATTGGAAAGAGTACGAAGTGCGCAACGGCATAGGTTCCGAGGGTGACTGCCCCAACCCCATGAACGTGGAACTAAACATTACCTCTGTTGCTGCTTTCCAGCCAAAAGTCTTCCTTCGGTTTCAATGGCGTGGTATGTATGCCTGGTACTGGATGGTCGATGATATAAAGCTTTCCGAAGCATTGGATGTTGATCTGTCAGCTTCAGCATTGGTTTCGCACCCTCAATCGCAAAACAATTTTACCAATTCCGATATTTTTAAATTTAATGTCGTCAACCTTAGTTCAGGTGCTATAAAAAAGCCATTCGATTGCTTCCTTCAAATTGATAACAGGCCTCTTTTGCAAGTTACAGTTCCCTTTAATGAAAAAAAATCGCTTCAAATTGTTGATACAGTCGTAGTTGCTTTCCCACCCGCTAACCTCACCGATTACGGGATTCACAAAATCCGGTTCTATACCTCCCTTCCCGAAGATAACCGCAAGCAAAACGACACACTTTCCATGGAACTGTATTCAAAGGCTTACCAATTGGGTGCAGTTACCGGGTTCAACAATTCGGGCAACAAGTTTACTTTCGATTGCAACCATGCCAAAGTGCAGGTCGATTTTTGCAGGGACGATATTTTCCATATCGAAATGTCGTACAACGGCGAATTTACAAATCCGGCCGGTAATGATATTGTGATTAATCCACCATCTGAAATTCCTGTTGTAACTTTTAAAGAGTTGGCCGACTATTACCTGATTTCCACTGCTAAAATTGCGCTCCGGGCATACAAAAACCCGCTTCGCTTTGCCATGTACAAACCCGATAACAAAACACTGGTTTGGGAAGAACCCAAAGGCCTGACGTATGGGAAAGAAACGGTTCAATACCTGAAACGTGCCGAAAACGAATATTTTTACGGTGGAGGAATGCAAAACGGCCGTTTTTCGCACCGGGATAAAACAATACTTATGCGAATAGACTGGAACTGGGAAGACGGTGGCGCACCAAATCCAGCCCCTTTTTATATGAGCACAAACGGATACGGTGCTTTGCGAAATACCTACGCTCCAGGCGAATATGCCTTTACTGATAGCGTAAAACTGCAACACTCCGAAGCCCGTTTCGATTGTTATTATTTTGCCGGGGAATCCCTCAAAGATATTTTAAATGCTT
Source organism: uncultured Bacteroidales bacterium (assembly GCA_903946925.1). Taxonomy (GTDB): domain Bacteria; phylum Bacteroidota; class Bacteroidia; order Bacteroidales; family UBA4417; genus UBA4417. The sequence continues at coordinate 13,664 of CAJAXK010000394.1, forward strand.
ACACCGATATTACCGGAAAACCTTTCCTGCCTCCACGCTGGGCGCTGGGAATGGGCGATGCAAACTGCTACAACCGCGGGGCAACAAAAGGAAAAAACACAACCGGATACAACGGAACAACCCCCGATGTAATCTCCCTGATAGCTGATAAATATATTGAAAACGATATGCCACGCGGCTGGATTTTGCCCAACGATGGGTATGGTTGTGGTTATACCAAACTCGATTCGGTTGTAATTGAATTGCGTAAACGTGGTTTCCATACCGGTTTATGGACCGAAAATGGCGTTGAGAAAATTGCCCGCGAAGTAGGCGAATACGGAAGCCGTCTTTGCAAACTTGATGTGGCCTGGATAGGCGAAGGATATAAATTTGGCATCGACGGTTGCAAAGCAGCTTACGATGGAATTGAGAAAAACAGCGACGCCCGTGGATTTATCTGGTCGGTTTGCGGTTGGGCCGGATCGCACCGCAACACGGTAATGTGGACCGGCGACCAGAAAGGAACCTGGGATTACATCCGCTGGCATATTCCTACCGTAGTTGGTTCGGGGCTTTCGGCACAGAATTGTGCTACCGGCGATATCGACGGGATTTTTGCCGGAAGCGATAAAACTTTTACCCGCGACCTACAATGGAAATGTTTTACCCCAGTGCTCATGTCAATGTCGGGCTGGGCTCCAAAGGATAAACAACCTTATGTTTACGGCGAACCTTTTACCACAATCAACCGCAAATACCTGAAACTTAAACTGCGCCTCACGCCATATATGTACACCTTGTGCAACGAAGCTTACCAAACCGGTACACCAGCAGTCCGTGCCCTGGTACTCGAATATCCGAACGATCCGGTTGCACTTGGCACAGCAACACAATATGAGTTTTTACTTGGAAAGAATTTCCTTGTAGCCCCGGTTTACAGCGATACCAATGTCCGCGACAATATCTATCTGCCCGAAGGCAAATGGTTCGATTACTGGGATGGGACCATTTTTTCAGGCAAAACAACTTTGAATGGGTACGCTGCACCGCTCGAAAAATTACCGCTTTTTGTCAAAGCAGGTTCAATTATTCCCATGTACCAGCAAATGAATTTTGATAATGAACACCCGACCGATACGCTTACCCTTGATATTTATCCCGGTCCGGAAGCAACTTTCGAAATGTTTGAGGATGAAGGCTCTAACCGCGATTACAGGCAAGGTGAATCGGCTTTGACAAAATTTGTAGCTTTGTCGGATGCTGAGGGTTCCCGGATAACGGAAGTAAATATTTCAAAAGCAAAAGGGGATTTTAAAGGAAGAATCATGAATAGGGTTTATCTATTCCAGATTCACTCTTCAATATTTCCAAAACATGTTGTTGTTCAGGGCAACAAGCTGAAAAAATATAAGAAGGCTGAAGACTTCAATAAAGCGGATACAGGATGGTATTTTGATCCGGAAGATAAAAAGGGGATGGTCTTTATTAAAACGGCAAAACTCTCAACTGATATGGATGCTTCGGTTATTTTGAAGTATTAATAGCTTTCGACTTGTTTTCGCGCTTTCCTAAATGCTGTTGATTCAAAATTATACTGATTCAAAACCAACAATAAAACGAATAACACATGGATAAATTCCTCCTTTGCTCGCTTTTGTTCTCTCTGTTTGCTGGTGCATTTGCCCAAAACTCATCCATTCAGGAGAAGCCACAATCATTGAATTCGTATCCGTATTCCGATCCCGATCCGGTAGCTGCCCCTGGCAGGATTTATCCGTATTTCCGTTTCGATGGATATACGGCTGAGGGTCGAAAAATGGATTGGAATATGGTGGAGATGGAAAATCCATACATCAAAATTTATGTTTCTCCACAAGTTGGGGGAAAAGTTTGGGGAGCTGTTGAGAAAAGCACAGGCAAGGAATTTCTGTATTTCAACCATGCTGTAAAATTCAGGGATGTGGCTATGCGCGGTGCATGGACTTCGGGTGGCGTGGAATTTAATTTTGGGCTTATCGGCCATGCGCCTTCCTGTTCGTCGCCAGTTGATTACCTCACACGCACCAATGCCGATGGAAGCATCAGTTGTTTTGTTGGCAGCACCGACCTGCCGTCGGGAACCCGCTGGCGTGTAGAAATCAATGTGCCAAAAGACAAAGCTTATTTCACAACCCGCTCATTTTGGTATAATCCGTCCACTCTCGAACAATCCTACTACCATTGGACCAATGCAGGTATCAAAGTAGCTGGAGATCTGGAGTATGCATATCCCGGCCAATATTATCTGGGTCACGATGGTTCCAACAAACCATGGCCGGTGAACGACGAAGGACGCGACCTTTCGTTTTACGAAAACAATAATTTCGAAGGATACAAATCATACCACGTTTTTGGCGAATACACCGGATTTTATGGTGGTTACTGGCACAATGACGAATTCGGTACCGGCCATTATGCGGCATACGACGAAAAACCGGGAAAAAAACTTTGGATCTGGGGTTTATCCCGGCAAGGAATGATTTGGGAAGACTTGTTAACGGATACTGACGGGCAATATACCGAAATACAATCGGGAAGGCTTTTTAACCAGGAAGCCAGCAACAGTACTTTGACACCTTTCAAGCACCGCTCATTTATTCCCGGTGGCACCGATACCTGGACGGAATATTGGTTTCCGGTAAAAGGTACTAAAGGCCTGAAATATGGTACGCCTGACGGTTCGGTAAACCTGGTTGCCAAAGGAAAGCAATTAAATATCTGGTTTAGCCCACTTGCAGCGACCAACGAAAAGCTAAAGATTTTTCAGGATAATACATTGATCTGGGAAAAACAGCTTTCGCTTGCGCCGATGCAGCTTTTTGCCGATTCCATTCCTTTCAACGGAAACGTAGATAAACTGAAAGTTGTTTTGGGCGAGGGCAAAGTGCTATACACTACCGATCGGAAAGAATTACAATTGAGCCGTCCGGTTGAAATGCCTGCCGATTTCGATTGGAATTCGCTTTACGGGCAGTATCTCCAGGGAAAAGAGTGGGATAAGCAACGTTCGTGGGCCGATGCCGAAAAATGCTATCTGAATTGCCTCGAAAAAGATCCGAATTACCTTCCGGCATTAACAGCAATGGCAAACTTATCCATTCGCGGTGCCGAATTTGAAACTGCATTAAAATATTCCAGCAAAGCTTTGTCAATTGATACGTACGAGCCGGCAGCCAACTTTGCTTATGGCGTCGCGAATGCAAGATTGAAGAAATATACCGATGCAATTGATGGTTTTTCGATTGCTTCTGCATCCATTGAATACAGGGCTGCATCCTATCTCGAAATGGCTAAGATTTTTATGTTGCAAAAACAATACGATCAGGCCTGGAATTATGCTTTAAAAGCAACAGAATCCAATCCGTTGGAAGTCCCAGCTTATGAGTTGCTTGCAACATTGGCAAGGCTTGATGGCAACAAAGATGCAGCTAATAAGTATCTTAGCCAACTCGAAGCATTGGATCCATTGGATCATTTAACCCGTTTTGAAAAATACCTTTTAAATCCATCGAAAACTACAGCGGATGCCTTCACAGGCATGATAAGAACAGAACTCACACACGAAGTTTACCTTGAGCTCGCTACCTGGTACCTGAACCTCGGCCTCGAAAAAGATGTCGCAAGCCTTCTGGACCTTGCGCCGCAACAGCCGGAAAAATTGTACGGGCAGGCCAATACCAAGGGTGGTCCGATTGCGCTCAGGTACGTAGGGGAGCAACCCGAAATATTGTATTGGCGGGCATGGCTTGCAGATAAAGCAAACAATAAAGCACTGTCAACACTCTTACTGAACAAAGCAAATGCCGGAGATCCTTCGCTTGTTTTTCCTTATTTACAGGAAAGCATTGAACCGCTTACTTGGGCAATGAATAATTCTACAAGCTGGAAACCAGCATATTATCTCGGTTTAATTTACTGGAACAGCAATAAAATAGAAAAGGCAAAATCGCTTTTTATAAAATGTGGCGATGCTCCTGATTTCTATCCATTTTACCTGGCAAGGGTTGAATTGTTCAAATCGTCGGATGCTGTGGCAACAGAAAAAGACCTGCTGAAAGCTGTTTCGTTGGCTCCTGAAACATGGCGTGCCGGGCTTGAGTTGTCTAGGTTCTACGAAAAGCAAAAACAAACTGCGAAAGCAAAGGAAGTGGCAGCCTCATTTTTCGAAAAACTGCCACAGAATTATTATCTGGGATTGAATCTTGCCAAACAATTATCGTTGAACAACGAACCCGAAGCCTGTGTGAACCTCCTCGCCAATCTAAAAGTATTGCCTAACGAAGGCGCAACTGCGGGCTACCACCTTTGGCGCGAATCGAACCTGATGGTTGCCATGGAAACTTATTCTGCGAAGAATTACAAAAAAGCGCTTAAATTTATTACGCAATCGCGAACCTGGCCCGAGAACCTGGGAGTTGGCAAACCTTATGATGTGGATGAACGATTCCCTAATTTCCTCGAATCCTTATGTTACAACGCGTTGGGCAACAAGAAAAACATGGCAACTCTTGAATCAAAAATCACATCGTTCATACAAAATAAAACGTATAATCCCACAGGTTCCACCGATTTGCTCTCGGCCTGGCTATTGCGAAAAAGCGGTGATAAAACAAAAGCCGACGGCCTAGTCGAAACACTTAAAAAACAAAAAGCCGGCACCAAAAGCACCCGTTGGGTAGAAGCCATGTACACCGGCAATAAAAATCTTGCAACTTCAATCGGCAACGAAAATGATACTGTTAAAAATGTTGATCCTTATGCACCAGTGGAAGTTGATAATGATTTATCCTTAATGATCAGGCTTTCAACCCTTTTTAACTTTTAGAAGCAAATAAAGCTTTTAAAGAAATGAGTCCACTCCGCCCCCACTAAATGAAGAAACGCCACTAAGGCACTATGATACAAAGGTTCACAAAGATTTGTTATTCAGTATTATACACTTAGTGAAACTTTGTGTCTTTGTGGCGAAAAAAGACTTTTTGAAGTGGACTCAAGAAAGTGAAAATTTAAAAATCCAATTAACCCAACCACAATATGAAACGCACAAAATTTTATTTTTTCGTTGCCCTGGCAATGCTCCTGCTGGGCCAAACTGCCAAAGCACAGGTTCTGAAATATTCCACTGGTACGTGGAATGAGGATACTTTAGGCAACCACCGCGCCGTGGTAAAAGTAACGGCAAAATCTAACGCTTTGCTTGCGCATATTGATTGGCGGAGAAGGGATCACCATCCTGAAAAAATGGATGTTGTGGTTGTTGAAGCATCAAGCGGCAAGCGGATAAACAACGTTTTCAGGGTAAATATCAACCGCGAATTTGGCGAACTTATTTTCCAGGCGCCTTCTACCGGCTTGTATTATTTCTATTATATGCCCCATAAATTGGGAAAGGGTAATTATCCAAAAGTGTATTACAACACACCTATTGATTTGGCCGAAAAGGAATGGCTCGAAGGGAACAAGCTTAGCGCCCAACCTCTTACAAAAGACCAACTTTCAAAATTTCAACGTGTTACGGCTTCGCAGATTGAATCCATCGATGCTTTTAACTCGTTTTTCCCAATGGAAGTAATTGCGTCGAAGGCTGAAACAGCTTCATTATTGAAGAACAATGCGGACAATTCTTACCTGATTTTTCCAGAATACCGTCAGTATTCTATCCGCATGACTAACGATATACCTCAGCGTTGGGCCATGCGCGGCGCAAAAGCTAATTTGAACGATACCGTTCAAAAAGGCGAATATTACAGTTTTCAGGTTGGATTGTGGGCAAATGCCAAATCGTTTCAAAATGTAGCAATCTTATTTTCGGATCTGAAAAGTGCCAGGAATACAATTAAATCCGGGAATTTCACCTGCTTCAATACCGAAGGTTTTGATTCGGAAGGCGAATATTTCGAAAAGAAATGCTCAGTCGCTCAAAATTACGTGCAGGCGTTCTGGTGTGGCTTGCAAATTCCAGCCGACGCTGCTCCCGGGACTTATACGGCCGATGTTACGGTTACACCCGATAATGAAAAATCACAAACTTTTAAACTGATTATACTTGTTGAAAATAAGACGATTGCGAACGGAGGTGTTGACGATCCATCCAATTTGTCTCGCTTAAAATGGCTGAATTCGAAAATTGCATTCGATGATGGAATCGTTCCTCCATATACTGCAATGACACTTAATGAAAAAACGATTAGTTTGTTGGGCCGTAAAATCACCTTGAATGAAATGGGTTTTCCGGCATCCATTCAAAGTTATTTTGATATCGAAATGACCAGACTTACCGATAAACCATTGGAAATGTTAAAGAATCCAATGAGTTTTGTAATCGATAACATGGATATGTCGCAGCAGAAATTTGCACCAAAGGATTTTACTTTTATCAAAAAAGCTGAAGGGGCCATTGCCTGGACAACCGAATCGGAATCAAACGACTTTAACATGGTTTTGACTGCTCAGGCCGAATTTGATGGATGTATAGAATATCAGGTAACATTGGTTGCAAAAAACGACCTTAATGTTAACGATATGCGCCTTGAATTACCTTACCGCAACGAAGTGGCCGAAATGATGATGGGCCTTGGTATTCATGGTGGCAAACGCCCTGAAAAATTAGATTGGAAATGGGACCAGACCAAAAACCAGGACGCGCTTTGGGTAGGTAAAGTAAATGCCGGGATTCAAACCAGCCTCAAGGACGAAAACTATATCCGACCGCTTAACACCAACTTCTACCTCAGCAAACCTTTGAACATGCCACCATCGTGGTTTAACAACGGGAATGGCGGTTTTACAGCTTCGCAGGTAAATGATGAATTTCTTGTCAAAGCGTTTTCCGGCAAACGGGAACTGAAAAAAGGGGAGGAGTTGCATTTCAACTTTCGTATGCTCATTACTCCTTTCCGGCCCATAAATACCGATTGGCAATGGAATACCCGTTTTTATCATTCCTTCAAACCCATTGACGAAATTACCAAAACCGGTGCCAATACCATCAACGTTCATCATGCCAATGCCATAAATCCCTATATCAACTATCCTTTCCTTCGCCCGGCCGAAATGAAGAAATATATTGACGAAGGCCATTCGAAAGACATGAAAGTAAAGATTTACTACACTGTCCGCGAACTTACCAACAAAGCACCCGAAATGTTCATGCTCAGGAGTTTGGGTGACGAAGTGCTCTCGCATGGTAAAGGGAATGGTTTTTCGTGGCTTCAGGAACACCTCGATACCAATTACATTGCTGCCTGGTTTGTACCCGAACTTAAAGATGCGGCCATTGTAAACAGCGGCGTTTCGCGCTGGCACAATTTTTATGTTGAAGGCCTCAACTGGCTGGCTATTAACGAAGGTATTGACGGGATTTATATTGACGATGTAGCTTTCGACCGCACCACCATGAAACGAGTGCGCAAGGTGCTGGATCGCAACCGCGATGGAGCAATTATCGATTTGCATTCGGCTAATCAATACAATAAAAACGATGGATTTGCCAGTAGCACAAACCTATACCTGGAACATTTCCCGTATATAAACCGCTTGTGGTTTGGCGAATATTTTAATTACAATTCGCAACCCGATTACTGGCTCACCGAAATTTCGGGAATCCCTTACGGATTGATGGGCGAAATGTTACAGGATGGCGGTAACGCCTGGCGCGGTATGATATTTGGCATGACAGCCCGTTTGCCCTGGGCTGGCGACCCGACTTCGGTTTGGAAAATAATGGATAACTTCGGAATTAAAGGAAGCCGGATGATTGGTTATTGGGTGCCGGATTGCCCGGTAAAAACAGATAACCCGAATGTGGTTTGCACCGTTTATAAAAAGGATAAAAAGTCGTTGATTTCCATCGCAAGTTGGGATAAAGATAAAACCGATGTTAAATTGGCAATTGATTGGACCGCTTTAGGGATTTCGCCAGAAAAAGCAACCTTAACGGCTGTTGAAGCAAAGGATTTCCAGGTCGCAGCAACTTTTACACCTGATCAGAAAATTCCTGTTGAACCAGGAAAAGGATGGTTGCTGATACTGGAAGAAAAATAAATGCTTAGAAAATCTGGAATATGAAAAGGGGAATTTTATCTGCGTTAATTGTCATTTTATTGCAAATTATTGCAGTACAGGTTAATGTATCAATGAACAAAGGTGTTGAATCTGATGTAAATAATACTTTTACCATCGGGTCGAAAATTCTTAAAGTTACCCTCGACAGATCTTTTCCGGCTATTATCGAATATACCTGGCTGGCAAATGGCTATACATTCTTTGGGCAGGAGGATAAGCTTTCGCATGTAAAAATCAATGGTAATCTTTACACACCCAAAGTTTCCGTTTCAAAAACCAATAATTCAGCAGTATATGTACTTGATTTTTTAGAAATCAACGTAAGTATTAAAATCCAGATCAAAATCAACGCTGCAATTGTTGAATTCGATGTTGTTCAAATTGCTGAGAATGGGACTTTTAAAGTCAGTACTTTCGAGATTCCCGATCACAATTTACTCTCTGTAAGGAGCAACCAGAACGGAGCCTCGTTTGCTGGTTCCAGAATGTTTACAGCCGTAAAAGGAAGTGGCGATATTTTTATTCCGCTCGCCGGGGCCATTGCCATTGATAGCATTCCAAAGGATTTTTTATATGGCATCCTTACTACCAACCAATTGGCAGCAAGCCTTTGGAGTAATTCGGTTACCGAAAAATCAGATAACAGCAGGGTTCAGAAACAAACAGTCAGTAAAAACGGGTACCAAAGAACTGGCATCTGGAGCGGTTCATGGATTTACCGCGCTCAAGGCATGACCGAAACCGATCCCTTGCCATCAGCCAAAATTGTTATAACCGTTGATGCAAATGCTGACAATACAATAGATTGGCAGGATGGCGCAATCGCTTTCAGGATTATAATGAACAACCCGCTTGGAAGCGAAAAAATTCCTGATTTGGTTGTTCAGCGCATCCCAATGAATTTTGCCAGCCAGGCCACAAACCCTTTCACTAAAACCCTCGACGAAACCAAACGCATTTATCTGAATACGGATGGACTAGGCCAATTTGTGATTTTAAAAGGTTATGGTTCCGAAGGGCACGATTCCAAACATCCCGATTACGGCGATATTGGTAAACGCCAGGGCGGTGCACAGGGAATGGAACTGCTTTGCAAACAAGCACTCAAGTACAATGCTTTTATGGGAGTGCATATCAACGGAACAGAATCCTATCCCGAAGCTGTTGCTTTTAACGATTCACTGGTAAATAAAACCAAACCCGGCTGGGACTGGCTTGACGCTTCCTATTATATCAATAAACGTTACGACGCCACTTCCAACAACCGCATGATGAGGTTCAAATCGTTGAAAGATCAGGTGCCAGACTTGCAGTTTATTTATGTTGATGTTTGGTATGCCAAAGGAAGCTGGGACAGCCGTAAAGCCGCCCGCGAAATCCATTCGTTGGGTTTGACCATGGCCACCGAATTTCCGCAGGACCATGAATATGATGCAGTTTGGAACCACTGGGCCGTTGATTACAATTACGGTGGTGAAGATTTAAAAGGTTACAGTAGCCAGATAGCCCGCTTTATCCGCAACCACCAGAAAGACACATGGATTGCCCGGCATCCTTTGCTGGGTGGTGCCGAAATGCAGGATTTTGAAGGATGGCAGGGCCGCAATAATTACGATAGCTGCATCTGGATGACTTTTCAAACGGATTTACCGACAAAATACCTGCAACATTTTCCAATTTTAAAGTGGGATGAAACGGAAATACAATTCGCTGGAAATGTGGGTGCAAGCCTGGTTAATGGTAAACGTATTTTTACTAAAAATGGTAAAATTGTCTTAAATGGCGATACTTACCTCTTGCCATGGAATCCTCTTACCGAGGAAAAATTATACCACTGGAACCAAAAAGGCGGTACAACATCCTGGGAATTGCCATCAAGTTGGAAAAACTTGAAAACCATCGAATTGTATCAGCTTACCGATCAGGGGCGGCAATTTGTGCAAAGCCTGAAAGTTGCCGATGGACGTGTTTCCATTTTGGCCGAAGCCAGCAAACCTTACGTTATTTACAAAAAGCCGGCAATCCCTGAACCTATTGCCGATTGGGGCGAAGGAACCCCAATAAAAGATCCCGGATTTAACAATGGAAACCTAAAATATTGGAATGTGGACAGTGCCGGAGCAACCGTGAAACGCAATGAATTCGGCCAATATGAATTGGTTATTGGTGGAAACTTTCCGGTAACTGTCAGCCAAACAATGAATTCCTTGAAACCCGGAACGTATTATGCCTCGGTTTATGTTTCTACAAAAGGTGGCAGAAGGGCGTATTTGGGTGTGAATGATTCTGGTTTAAGCGAAGTAACAGCGTACGCCGATAATTCGTTATGGAAAAACTATATTTCTGCCGATTCAAAACGCGATACCAACATGCAGCGCATGTATGTGCTTTTTACTATTCCCGAAGGGAAAAAAACAGCAAATATTTTTTTAAAAGCTGAAGCTGGTTCATCGCCGGTTGTTTTTGATGATGTGCGGATTTCGCGTACAAGCCTGACACCAAAGCCCGACAGTGTGTTTTTTGCCGAAAATTTCGAAAATCTTATCGATGGTTTGTACCCCTTTGTTAAAGGGCCTTCGGGCGGAGTAAACGATCCCCGTACCCATTTAGCCGAACTCCATGCCCCCTTTACCCAAAAAGGATGGAACGGAAAACCAATTGATGATGTTATCAACGGCAATTGGTCGCTGAAAGCACATGGCGAACCTACAGGATTATTATTGCAAACCATCCCACAAACCATCCGCTTCAAAGCTGGCAACACCTACACCATTTCATTCAAATACGAAACAAGCGGGGCCGATTATGCGCTTGTAGTTGGCGAAGGAACCGAAACAAAAGTATCAGTCACTTTAAATATAGCCGATGTACCTACCACTGCAACATTTACTTTTGTGGCTGGCGAAACCGGCAATTCGTGGTTTGGAATCGAAAAACTGAATGATAAAGAAACCGATTTCGTACTGGATGATATAAGCATTATCGAAAAAATCGGTCTCCAGTAGTTTTAACCATTGTGGTTCACAAAAAGCATATTCCTAAATTATAGCAGGTTGCGTTTTTAAAGGTGTATGTTCCCGGATAAAAAGTTTCACCTCATCCCGGTCCTCTCTCCGTGAAAAAAAGAGAGGGGTGCCTACACCCTGCTAAATCGGGTAAGCAAATATATCAAAACCTTAAATTTCGCCGCAACTCCTTGTGGCACAACTTTCAAATACTTTTGTGTACGCAAAACCGCAATAAAGAACAATAATAAAATACACTTAGTTTTACAGCTAAGCGTTTTTATCATGTATCTTTGGCTTGCTTTTCGGGATAGGAAAAGGCGTTTATTTTGAAAACCCGTTTGTATCCATTTGTAGATGATTGTTGTTGGTTAAAATTTTGTTTGAATGTATGGAATTAAAATATTGCAAACCGCTAAATTACTGATACAAATGAAATACCAAAGTTACATCTAATGCTTAAATAGACACAAGTGGTTGTGTTTGTAGAGATGTTAATATCAATTCAAAAACAAAAAACACGTCAAGACAATGACAGAAAATAAATTCGACATACAGACAATATCAATTAAGCGGACAGATAATCAGACCACTCTTGTTTTGCTCTTAGAACAACCTAAAAAAGAAAAAGCCAGCTCTTCACATCTTTAAAATTTCTATTGTAAATACACAAACAGATCATTGGGTTATAGTTAACAATCAAACAAAGCCATCTATTGACCAAAAGAGCCATTTTTTGCCAACGTATTAATAAAAAACTGTAAATGAAAAAACTTAGAATTATAGATTTCTTTTGTGGTGCAGGGGGGTTTTCTGAGGGATTCAGGCAAATGGGTTATGAAATTATTTATGGTTTCGACCATTGGAAACCTGCTATAGACACTTTTAATCATAATTTCAATTTGAATTGTGAGATAAAAAACATCTTAGACTTTCAAAGGTCAATTGCTGAAATCGAAAATTTACCCAATACAGAAATTATCATAGGAAGCCCTCCTTGTGTAAGTTTTTCAAGTTCAAATAAATCTGGTAATGCAGATAAATCATTAGGAGTTGAATTAACAGAGACTTTTTTAAGAATTGTTGCTGTAAAAAAACACGAACCAAATTCCATACTCAAAGCATGGTTTATGGAAAACGTAGTTAACTCAAAAAGGTATTTACAAACAGCTTATTCTTTCAAGGATTTAGGGTTAACAGAATGGGCAAATAAAAATAGAATAAGTCCTTTGAAAATTGCAATTGACCTATACGAAAACTCAGCTATCATTAATTCTGCTGACTTTGGTTCTTTTCAAGCTAGAAAAAGAGTTATTTCAGGTGAAATCATTAAAAAGGGTAAACTTATTTTGCCAAAATCATCCCATTCAGAAAATGGACCAGATGGAAAAAAGAAATATTTGACAATCGGAAAGATGAAGCAAAACTTTCCTCATCCCTTTACGCAACTTTCAGATAAAATTATTTCTGACCCTCAGTATCAATTTAATATTCAACAAAGCCAATTGACTGATCATTTCTACGATACAGGAATTTACAAGGTGGAATGGAAGTTTTCTAAATATTGGAAAACTAATCACCCATTTATGGGGAAAATGGCATTCCCTGAAAACGAAAACAAACCTAGTCGTACCATTACAGCAACAAAAATTGCAAACTCAAGAGAGTCTATAATTTATAAAACCGAACTCAACAGATTTGGAGATGGCGAATATCGTCTGCCAACAGTTAGAGAAGCAGCTATAATAATGGGGTTTCCTATTACCTATCAATTTATAGGAACAGATAATAATAAATGGCGTTTAGTTGGTAATGCAGTTTGTTGTTCGGTAAGTAGAGCATTCGCTAAAATCGTTTTGGATGAACTTAGACTCGCAATTCCAAATAATCTTATATTAAATAACATACCTAATATTGATGGTGTTGTAAATCTTAATACATACAAATTGAGGGAATTTGACAAGCCTTCCGTAAAAAACCAAGGATCAAGATTTAGAAGACACGCCATCAAAGATGGTAATTTGACAGTTACTTTATCCAACTACGATATTGAGAATAACCCCAAATCAGCTGAAGGTAAATGGTTTACCTCTATTCAATATGGTACTGGCAAAGGATTTCCGATTCAAAAAATTAATGATATGTATTACAAAAACCTTGAAGAAATAATAAAAGAATACAAAGGCGGAAAGGAGTTTTTGGAACATATAAATAATGGATTTTCGGAAAAAATTGGGAATGCGAATGAACTGCAAAAACTTTATGAACTACAAAAATCAAGTGATAAATATACAGAACCTACTGAGTTAGTTGATTTAGTTCAAGAAATAATTGATAAACTCAATATTGAAAAGGTGGAAGTTGAACAAAAGAAATTGAAAGTATTCGAATATAAGGACAAAGTTCCAGTGAAGCAATTCTTCGCATTATATGCAATAAATAAAATATCAACAATTGCAAATGGTAATTGAATATGCCAGTACGATTTCATCCAAATAATCCAATAGATGCTTTAGAAACCATAATCGTAAAGGATGATGGTTCACCACTACGTGGTGAAATCGACATTTATAGACAACTTTGGAGCGATTTAGGTAAAAGTAGTATAGAATGGGATGTTTGGCACGATTTAAAATTACCTGAGCATTCTGATAATTTTAATTACTACAAAAAGACTAGTTCACAATTAGATTTTTTGATTCTTTGTAAATACGGTTTATTAGTTTTAGAAGTAAAAGGAGGTCCTATTTCAACAAAGGACAACACATTTTTTTATGGAAAGAATTTCGAAACGCCAATTAAACAAAATCCTTTTAAACAAGCTGAAGGTTATAAATACACATTAAAAGACAACATTCTTAATAATCTGAAAGGTTGCTTTTTTTGTGAGGCAACAGCTTTCCCGCACGTTGATTACCCATTTGAGTCCAAGTTGATAGATGACAAATTATTGTGGACGTCCTTTATAGCAAAAATTTATGAAGGATCAATCGAGAAGTTTCTATTGAATGTGTTTGAATACTCCAAAACCAAACACAAAAAACATTTTAGGAACTATAATGAAGTTTCACCTAAGGAATATGTTTCAATCAAAAAGATATTGAGCCCAATTATTGGTGATAGAAATCAATTAAATGCAATTAATACACTCGAATGGCTTGGTATCCAAAATATTGAAATATTAGATGGGTTATATAAAAACCCAAGGATAATGATTGAAGGCCCGCCAGGGTGCGGTAAAACGACTATTGCAAAAGCATTTATTGATAAACAACATAACAAAAATGGAATTTATTTGTGTTGGAACAATCTATTAATGCATTATACCAAATCTATGTTAACAGAAAGGCAGCTTTCGAGTAATATAGAAGTGACAACCTTTTTTAGGTTTTTTCAAAAACATAATCCATCACTAGACTTCAAAAAATTAAGTTCTATGAGTGAGGAGCAGTTTTATGATTTGGTAAAAAACACCATTCAAAGACTTGAAAATAATGACAAATTAAAGCCGTATGATTTTATTGTAATTGATGAAGCCCAAGATTTACTTGATAGGGGTTTGGATCTGTTTATTAATAAATTTACTGGGTTTAATGGACAAGGGTTATTAAATGGAAACTCTCTGGTTTTATTCGATATCGATCAAAGCTATTCATCAGGTGGTCGTAATGTTTCAGAAATAGCTGACTTGCTAACTGAGTATTATTGTCATTTTAAAATTAATGAAGTAAAAAGAAGCTCACAAAATCCTGACATTCGAAGATTATCATCAGAAATTCTAGAATATCCCGAGATATTGGAAGATGATGATTTTGAAGAGAAATTTCCCAATATACTCATCAAACACCACAAAAACTTACGCGATGTAAAATCACACATCGTAAAAAATGTTTTAACACCAATTAGGGAAACTGATTCCTCATTAAAAGGACAAGATTGCATAGTTTTAATTGAATCAACTTTTTTAAAAGGGGAATACAAAGGAAAAGAAGATTTGCGAGAATTACTAATTATAAAAGATGTAGAAGAATTAACAGAAACCAATGTTGGTGACACTGCAAACAAATTAAGATATTCCTCGATACTAAAATTTAAAGGACTTGAGAAGAAAAATGTTTTTTTAGTGATTTCCAAACCAAGTGAGCTTAATAAATACGAAATATTTATTGGGATTACAAGAGCAATTTTAAATGTTGAAATAAATATTGTTGATTAATGGATTTGATAAAACTGCATATAGAATCTTACTTGAAAGACTTTATTGGAGATAAAGAATTTGATCCCTTTTTGTTTGATAATATTGAAAATTATGTAAGGAAGAAAAGGTATATAAAATTGCTTAAATATATTGATAATTTAATTGATTTTAAATCAGAGGACTTTATA